>JAKDLH010000088.1 GCA_030452945.1 Microlunatus sp.
GCGGCATGAAGTGGGGTTCTGGCCGCACCTTGTGGCCGGGTGGTCGAAAGTTGCGGTGTTCCAGCGGGGTTCTGACCGCAACTTGTGGCCGGGTGGTCGAAAATTGCGGTCTCTTAACGGACACCCGACCGAAGGACTACTCAGCCAACGGCGAGCAACTCCGCCGGATCGCGGTACGCCAGTCCGTGTGCTTTGGCGACAGCGGAGTTGACCAGAGCTCCGTCGATGGTGGATAAGCCCAGGGCCAGCGCCGGGTCCGCCGCCGCCGACTTGGCGCGCCAAGGGCGTTCGTCGCCCACGTCCCGGATTACGCGCGCCTCGCCGAGAGGACTGTGCGACTCAAGCAGCCGAGACGGAGAATGCCGTGTGATGGCCGTCTGCTACTCGTATTCCCGACCACTGACGGCCCGGGTGGCGCTAGAGCTGGCGGGCACGGATGGCTCAGGTGGCCTTGACCACCAACACTGGCTTCAGCGACTTCAACAGCACCTGCTGGGCCGTGGACCCAAGGATCAGCTTGCCGATGGGTCGGCGGCGGCGGGAGCCGATCACCAGCAACCGGGCGTCGACCGTGTCGGTGAGGTCGAGAAGCGCGTCGGCGGTGTCGAATCCCTCCGGTGCTCGGTGCAGAGTCCAGGTCAGATCGGGAAAGTCAGCAAGCTCTGCCGCCAACTGCTCGGTCAGCGTGCGATCCTCGGTTGTGGGCGGGTCAGCGCCGGGGATGATGCACAGGACCGCCAGTTGCTCATCGTGCAAGACAGCCTCGGCGGCCGCGCTTCGCAGGGCTGACTTCGCACGCGCAGTCTGTTTGTATCCGACCGCAATGGTCATGAATGTCTCCTATCAGGAATGGGCGGTCGACGCCTCAGTTGCGGATGCTCAGTTATTGATTTCTGGTACGTAGGCAGGCTGCCCGGTGCGGCGGAAGGCATCATCGGTATACCGCCCAGAGCCGGGATTCTCTCGACGCAGGTCCCGGTCTGACTAGTGGGAGAACGAGGCCGCCGACTCGGTGAGACTCTTTCCTTTGGTCTCTGGAGCCAGCCACTGTGACAGCGCGGCCCCAAGGAAGGCGACCGCCGCGCCGATCAGCATGCTGGCCCCCAATCCCAGGCTCTCCACCGCCACCGGCAGCAGGAATGTGCCGGCGCCCGCCCCCAGCCGGCTGAAGGCGGCCGCAAAGCCGGTTCCGATCCCTCGGATCTCGGTGGGGAAGACCTCGCCGGGATAGATGCCCGTCAGGGTGGTGTAGGACGCGTTGACGAACGAGAAGAGCAAGAACAACACCAGGATGGCCGCGGGCGGCGCACCCGCCCACAGGCCGATGATCGCGAGCACGCCGGTGCATAGCCACTGCCCGGGCACGGTCAGCACCCGGCGACCCAGCTTGTCCACGAGCATTACGGTGAGGATCACCCCGGCGAGGGCGACCGCGGAGAGTCCGACCCCACCGGCCAGCCCGCCGCCGAGACCGTACGCTTTCAAGACGCTGTCGGCGAAGGTGGCGATGGCAAAGTACGGCGCGACGGCGCAGAACCAGAAGCCAGAGACGAAGAGGGTGGCTCGCCAGTGCGCTCTGGAGAACAGCATGCTGAAGCTGCCCTTGCGGACATCCTCGTGCTCGACGTCGGCGAAGGTGTCGCTTCCCATATATCTCGTGGCGAGCGTGTGCGCCTCCTCTCTGCGGTTGACGCTCCAGAGCCAGCGTGGTGACTCCGGTAGCCCGAGGCGGCCGAGCAGCAAGGCCACGGCGAGAAACGTGCTCGTGCCGAGGATGAACTGCCAGCTCAAGTCGGTGTACTTGTCCATCAGATAGCCCTGCAAGTACGCGAACATGAAGCCGCTGTACCAGGCGATGTAGGTCGCGCCCAGCAGCCGCCCGCGCAGGTGAGCAGGGGCGAACTCGCTCAACATCGGCCAGCCGACGGAGTACTCCGCACCGATCGCGATGCCCATCAGCAGCCGCACCACGAGCAGCAGCCCGGGCGAGTCGACGAAGAACTGCATGAACGACGCGATCGAGAAGAGCGCGATATCCATCATGAACAGCGGCTTGCGTCCGAACTTGTCGCCGGCCCAGCCACCGAGCGGAGAGCCGACCAGGATGCCGAACAGGGCGGCGGCGGCAATAAGGCCCTCCCAGAGCGGGGAGATCTGCAGTTCTATAGCGATCGTGTCAGCCATCGGTCCGACGATGCCCAGGATGTGGCCGTCGAGGAACATGCCGCCGACCAAGACGATGACCAGCCTGATCATGAAGCGGCGCTTAAAGGCGGGCGTGGTCTCGGCCGGGTCTCCGGGGGTGTACGTGGCGGTGGCCATGGGTTACTTCCCATCCCGTCTGATAGGCCGACACGAGTATCGCGGTGGCTGACCAATGGAGCGCTCAAAAACGCTCACCTCAGCAGCCGGATCCCAGGGCAGGCTCCACGCCCTGGAAGACAAGGCCAGCACCGGCTCAGCGATCCCCGGTGGATCGGCCTGGTGATCCTCGGCGAGGCCGGGGCGTCGCGCGGCCACAACACCGTATGGTCGAGGACCGGGCTCGGCATCAGCGCTCATGTGACTGCCTCCTGGGCACTAGCGTGGAGCCCGGCTGAGGGAGCGGGATAGGCGCGAGACCCACCAAATGGCGACGAGGTCTCACCCCGCACATTCTGTGGCCGAATATCGCAGCAGGTTGAACGCTCGTCAAGAGTCCGCAACGCTATTTGATCTATGGAAGCGGGACAGGTCAGGATCGGCGGGCCTGACGTCAGGAGGGTGATCCGGCGGCAGTGACGCGACCCGGAGAGAAACGCGCTGACCAGTGGAGCAAAGCTAAGGTCTTGACCAATTGCAGTGCGGACTTCTAGGTTCGTGTAGTCAGACAACCGAGTGTCCCCCAAGCACCACACGAGTGGCCGTCTCTCACCACCCGACTGGAGGAGCCGTGCGCGTCGTTATTCGCCCGTGTGTCGTCGTTCGTCCGGGTCCCGGACGGTCGCTGGCCCAGAACGGGTATGCAGAACCGCTAGTCGGGTGCGGACACCCAACCCGAGAGGACCGGGGATGAAGAAGGGCTCCCGTATCAAGTCCTTCTGGCTCGTCGCTACGGTGGCGGCGGTCTCGCTGACGCTCGTCGCCTGTGGATCGAGCAATAGTGGCGGTGATGGCGGCGAGGGCAAAAGCGTGATCTTCGGCGTCGTCGAGGGTTGGACAGACCAGACCAGTACCACGGCGTTGCTCAGCGTGATTCTGCAAGATAACGGTTACACCACCAAGACCATCGAAGTCAGCGACAACGACCCGCTATACAAAGGACTGGCCGAAGGCAAAGTCGATGTGTTGAGCTCGTCGTGGTTGGAGCAGACGCATGAATACTATTGGGACAAGTACGGCAAAGACATCACTGACCTTGGCACCTACTACGAGGGTGCGGCAGACTATTTAGCGGCGCCCACCTATTCCGACCTCGAGTCGATCTCCGACTTGCCGGCGCATGCCGCTGAGCTCAACCATCAGATTATCGGAATTGAGCCTGGGGCCGGCCTCACCCGGATCACGAAGGACAGCGTCATTCCGGCGTACGGACTCACCGACTTCAACCTGGTGCTGTCCACCACGGACTCGATGATCAAGAAGCTGAGAGAGGCAACCGAGGCAAAGCAGCCGATCGTGGTGACGTTGTGGCGGCCCTTCTGGGCCAACGATGCCTTCCCGGTGCGCCCCCTGAAAGATCCCAAGGGAGCATATGGCTCACCGGAGGGACTCCATCCGGTCGCCAGCAAGAAATTCGCGGCGAGCCATCCTGAGGTCGCCAACATGCTTGCGCACTTCACGCTCACCGACAGACAGTACGAGACGCTGGAGGCCACGCTCGTCAACGATTTCCCCAAGCGTCAGCGTCAGGAGGGGGCCAGGGCGTGGCTGAAGGCCAACCCCGGTTTCGAGGACCAGCTGGCCAGTTACCTCAAGAAGCAGTGATCTGGGTTTCGTCGCTGCCGCTCAAGTCGTCCGGCGCAGGCCCGACCTCGGATCCAACGAGTGTCGCGGCCGCGGTCCTCAACCGGCGGCGAGCAACTCCGCCGGATCGCGGTACGCCAGTCCGTGTGCTTCGGCGACAGCGGAGTTGACCAGGGCTCCGTCGATGGTGGATAAGCCCAGCGCCAGCGCCGGGTCCGCCGCCGCGGAACCGAGAATGCCCTGACCGGCGACTCGAACCAGGTAGGGCAGAGTGGCGGCAGTCAAGGCGTAGGTCGAGGTCCGGGCCACCGCACCCGGGATATTGGCGACGCAGTAGTGCACGACGCCCTCCTCGACGTAGGTCGGGTCCGAGTGCGTGGTGGGCCGGCTGGTCTCGAAGCAACCTCCCTGGTCGATCGAGATGTCGACGGCCACACTGCCCGGCCGCATGCTGGCGATCATCTCCCGGCTGACCAGCTTCGGCGCCTTGGCCCCCGGCACCAGGACGGCGCCGATCACCACGTCGGACTCCGCCACATAGGCGGCCAGGTTGGCGCGGTTGGGCATCACCAGATCGAGAGCGCCGCCGAACACATCAGACAGGTAGGCCAGCCGCTTCGGATCGGGATCCAGCACCCGTACGACCGCCCGCATGCCGACCGCCATCTTGGCCGCCTCGGTGCCCGAGATGCCGCCGCCGAGGATCGTCACCCGAGCCGCCGGCGTGCCGGGGACGCCACCGAGCAGGATGCCCGCGCCGCCCACGGTGCTCTCCAGCGCGTGAGCCGCAGCCTGCACCGACATCCGGCCGGCGACCTCGCTCATCGGGGTCAGCAGCGGGAGCTTGCCATCGGAGGTCTGCACCGTCTCGTAGGCGATCGAGTCGATCTTGCGCTCCAGCAGGAACTCGGTCAGCTCCCGGTCCGCGGCCAGGTGCAGGTAAGTGAACAGCTGCTGGCCGGACCGGAAGCGGTGATACTCGGCCGGGATCGGCTCCTTCACCTTAACGATCAGGTCTGCGCGCTCGAACACCTCGTCGGCCCCGGCGACGATGACCGCACCGGCCGCGGCGTACTCCTCGTCGGTGCAACGCGACCCGAGGCCGGCGCCGGCTTCGACCAGCACCTGCTGACCGTGATAGACGAGCTCGGCGACACCGTCGGGCTGGACGGCGACTCTGTTCTCGGTGTTCTTGATCTCGGCGGGGACTCCGACAACGAGGTTGGACATCTGCGACTCCTTCGGGGTTGAGGACTTGAGGCGGACGGAAAGCAAGAGTCAGCTGCCCGAGGCCACGGTCTGAGACCAGGTCGGGGCGGATTCCTCGGCTGCGCTCACAGCTGGGACCACGCGTCCCCCAGCACGGTGCGCGACGCGGATTCGATCTCGTCGAACTCGCGCTGACCGCAGATCAACGGCGGCGCGAACTGGAGGACCGCGTTGCCGCGGTCGTCGGGCCGGCAGTACACGCCGGCCTCCCACATGGCCGGGGCGATGAAGCCGCGCAGCACCCGCTCGCAGTCGTCGTGGTCGAACGGCTCCTTGGTCGCCTGGTCCTTGACCAGCTCGAGCGACCAGAAGTAGCCGGCCCCCCGGACGTCGCCGACGATCGGCAGGTCGGTCAGCTTCTCCAGGGTCTGTCGCAGCGGTTCCTCATGCCGCAGCACGTTGCCGAGCAGGTCGTCGGTCTCGAACACAGCCAAGTTGGCCAGCGCCGCCGCGCAGGCCGCCGGGTGGCCGCCGAAGGTGTAACCGTGCGCGAAGGACACCGTGCCCTGGCCGAACGGCTCGAACACGCGCTCGGACACGATCGTCGCGCCCAGCGGGACGTAGCCCGAGGTCAGCCCCTTGGCGGTGGTGATCAGATCGGGCTGGTAGCCGTACTTGTCGGCCCCGAACATGGTGCCCAACCGCCCGTACGCGCAGATCACCTCATCGGAGACCAGCAGCACGTCGTGGTCGTCGCAGATCTCCCGCAGCCGGTCGAAGTAGCCGGGCGGTGGGACGAATGAGCCGCCGGCGTTCTGCACCGGCTCGACGAACACGGCAGCCACCGACTCGGGCCCTTCGGCGAGGATGGCTTCCTCGACCCGGTTCGCCGCCCACAGGCCGAACGCTTTCTCGTCGGCGGCGAGGTGGTCGGGGGCGCGGTAGAAATCGGTGTTCGGCACCCGGGACGTGCCCGGCACCAAGGGCTCGAAGACGTGCTTGAAGTTGGGTAGACCCGTGATCGACAGCGCTCCCTGCGTGGTTCCGTGGTAGGCGAGGTTGCGGCTGATCACCTTGGTCTTGCTGGGTTTGCCGATCAGCTTGAAGTACTGCTTGGCGATTTTCCACGCGGTCTCGACCGCCTCACTGCCACCGGTGCAGAAGAACACTTTGCTCAGGTCGCCGGGCGCCAGCCCGGCGAGGCGGTCGGCCAGCTCGATCGCCGGGGGGGTCGCGTAGGACCAGATGGGGAAGTACGCCAGCTTGCTCATCTGCTCTGCTGCCGCCCGCACGATCTGCTCTCTGCCGTACCCGGCCTGCACCACGAACAATCCCGACAGCGCGTCGAGGACACGGCGACCGGCGTGGTCGAACACGTACGCACCCTCCCCTCGTTCGACCACCGGCACCGCCTTGTCGGCGAAGCCGCCCATCCGAGCGAAGTGCATCCACAGGTGATCGGCCGGGTTGCCGGCCACCTCGGCCACGGCGGCGGTGACGAGAGCGGTCATCAGGTTCTCCGATCGGTGGTCGGGCAGAACTGGCGCCGGGCCGTGCCTCGGCGAGGGCACCCGCCGGTCGGTAGCCGTACTGGCCCACACCACGGACCCGGATGAAGTGATCGTACGACCGGGCAGCCAGTTCGGCTACGTCCCCGAGACTGCGCTACGGAAAGATCCGGTCGACCTCGAGAAGGAGGCTGTGCACCCGGACCGAGCCCGTACGGGTGCCTAACCTCCTTCTCGGCGCGGGTACGGGCGCCGAGGTCGGGTCCGCGACCTGGGGACGTAAGCTTGAACCCGGCGATGGTGTCCGCCCGAGGTCTCACCTCAAACCGCCCGTCCGGGCTGATGACTCCTGAGACGATGGATCCAGCCCGTCTGAGGAGACCGCCATGAAGGATCGCACCATCGTCGTCGGGGTCACCACACACCAGCCGAGCATGGTTGTCCGGGTGGCGGCGCACGTGGCCAACAACTTCGAGGCCGTTCTGGTCTGCGCGCACGTCGACGCGGGGGCGTACGTGGTCCAGCAGTACCCCGACGGATCGGTGGACTCTCGGCCGATCGATGCGGACACGACCGAGTGGAACGGACCGATCTTCGACCCTGAGATGGCCGATCGGATCACCGCGTGGACCGCAGCGGAGCCGGTGAGGGTCGAGTTCCGGGAGTTGGCCGGAGACATCGCGCACGCGCTCGGCCGGCTCGCCGAGGTGCTCGGGTCGGAGATGATCGTGGTCGGGAGCCATCGCGGTGGGTTGCGGTCGAGCATGCACGACTTCTTTGGCGGCTCGGTGGCGGTCCACCTCGCCCATCGACAGCCGCGACCGCTGCTGGTCGTGCCGCTCTCACCGGCAGCAGAAGGCGCGCTGCCCTGGGAGAGCGAGTGAACTCAGACGAGGAGCCGCCGCTGCTGGACGAAGACGCGGCGCCGGCCCCGTCGGCCGTCGGTCCACCCCGCCCGGTGCACCTGGCGCCGGGCAACATCGCGCTGGTCTTCGCGGGCGGGACCCTCGGCACCGCCCTCCGCTACCTGGTCGTCGTGGTGGTGCCGACGTGGTCGCAGCTGCCGCTGGCGATCGTCACGGTCAACATCGCCGGCGCCTTCGTGCTGGCGGCCTTGTTGGAGCTGCTGGCCGGGCACGGCAACGACGTGGGCTGGAGCCGGCGGGTGCGGCTCGGGGTGGGCACCGGGATGCTCGGCGGTTTCACCACCTACAGCTCGCTGGCGATGGACACCACCGCGCTCGCGCTGTTAAGTCCAGGGCTGGCCGTCGGGTACGGGCTGGGCACGGTGGTGGTCGGCGCCGTCGCCTCGATCCTCGGCATCGGGCTCGTCCGGCACCGACTGCGGCCGTTGCTGCTCGAACGAGGCCGGCCGGCGTGATAGCGCTGCAGGTCGTGGTTCTGTGCGTGGCCGGTGGGATCGGGGCCGCACTCCGGTTCGTGGTGGACGGCGCCATCCGGACCCGGACTTCCGGTTCGTACCCGGTGGCCACCACCGTGGTCAACGTGTCCGGCTCGCTGCTGCTCGGCCTGGTCACCGGGTTGGTCCTCGGCGCCCATCTTTCTCACGGATGGCAGCTGGTGGTCGGCACCGGGCTGCTGGGCGGCTACACCACCTTCAGCACCGCGAGTGTGGAGACTGTCCGGTTGTTCGAGGAACGCCGTTACCTGGCCGCGACCATGAACGGTCTCGGGATGCTCCTGCTGGCTACGGTGGCCGCCGCGGCCGGGTACGCGCTCGGCCTGCTTCTGTAAGCGCCGGCGCCCTCCTTGGATCCGCGCGCAACAGCCGGCAGGAGAGCTGACTCCGTGCGGGTTCAAACCCGCGTGGAGCGCGGGCTGGTGGTCGGGCCGCCGTCGCCGATCAGTGAGGCGACTCGTGCCTGACACAATGGCGGGCGGCTGCACTGCTGCAGCATGGTCCCCACCCTGGATCTGGAAAGGCCGTCCGATGAGCCCGTCGTCCTCCGATCATCCGAATTACGCGGCAACCCAACGATCCTCCACCTCGATAGCCACGGTGATCACGACGTTAGCCGCCACTGCGATCGTCGCGGCGGCGATCAAGATGACCGCCTCGATCGTGGCGCCGGTGTTGCTGGCGTTCTTCTTGATGGTGGTCTTCCGGCCGCTGATGGCGTCCCTGGAGCGGCGCCGGGTGCCGCGGGCGGTGACGATCCCGCTGAGCATCCTGTTGGTCTACGGGGTGATCATCTTCCTCGGGCTCTGCGTCTACCTGGCGCTTGCGCGGTTCGCGCTGATCATCGCCGAGAACGCCGACAAGTTCACCCAGCTGGCCGGATGGGTGAGCAGCACGGTCCAGCAGCTCGGCATCGACCCCACGAACGTGCAGCAGATCTTCACCCTGATCTCCCCGGGTCGGCTGGTCAATCTGGCCAGCACGCTGTTGTCGGTCTCGGCCTCGGTGCTGACGGCACTGGCGTTCCTGGCGGCGCTGGTGTTCTTCATGGCCTTGGACGCGGCCAACTTCTCGGCTCGGCTCGCGATGATCGTCCGGCTGCGGCCGGCGACCTCGAAGGCGCTGGTGGAGCTCGGCATCTCCACCCGCAACTACTTCGTCGTCGCCGCCGGCTTCGGGGCCATCGTGGCCGTCTTGGACTGGATCCTGCTGGCCGTCTTGGACATCCCGTACGCCTGGCTGTGGGCGCTGCTCGCCTTCGTCACCAACTTCATCCCCAACATCGGCTTCATCATCGGTCTCGTGCCACCCGCACTCGTCGGCTGGCTGGTGAGCGACTGGCAGACCGCGGTGATCATCGCGGTCGGTTACTCGGTGCTCAACGTCGTGGTGCAGACGCTGATCCAGCCGAAGGTGGTCGGTGATCGGGTCCAACTCAACACCACCCTGACCTTCCTCGCCCTCATCGTGTGGACCTTCCTGCTCGGTGGCCTGGGCGCGATCCTGGCCATCCCGATGACACTGCTGGTCCGGGCTCTGTTCGTCGACTCCCATCCGCAGCACCGCTGGGTGCGCACCCTGTTCGCCAGCGGGCCGCCCGCCGGCACCGCGCGCAAACGCAAGCAGCGAACCCGTACGGTCCCGGACCTGGCGCCGCCTACCCCCGACGAGGCCCCCTCCGTCGCGCCGTGATCTCGCGCGTGGATCCCGACCGGCTCAGCGAGGCATTGGCCGCTGGTGTCAAAGTCCTGGACGGGGGACTGGCCACTGAGCTCGAGGCAGCCGGGCACGATCTGTCCGGGTCCCTGTGGTCGGGCCGGGTGCTGCGCGACGACCCGGGTGCGATTCAGGCCGCGCACGTCCGCTTCTTCGACGCCGGGGCGCAGGTCGCGACCACCGCGTCATACCAGCTGTCGTTTGCGGGACTGGCCAGGGTCGGGGTCGACCGGAGCGCCGCCGAAGCGCTGCTCCAGCGCAGCGTGCGGGTCGCCGCGCAGGCGCGGGCAAGGGCGAGCGATCCTGATTCCTGCTGGGTCGCGGCCTCGATCGGACCGTACGGAGCCGCGCTGGCCGACGGGTCGGAGTACCGCGGCGACTACGGGCGCAGCGTCGCCGAGCTTCGGTCCTGGCACCGGCCGCGGTTGGCCGTGCTCGGCGCGACGGTGCTGGCGGAGGACGGCGCGGATCTGCTGGCCTGCGAGACCGTCCCCTGCCTGGCCGAGGCCGAGGCGCTGCTGGCCGAGATCGCGGGCAGCGGGGTGCCGTGCTGGCTGTCGCTGACCTGCGGGTCCGGGAAGCGCACGCGGGCGGGTGAGCCGGTCGTCGAGGCGTTCGCGATGGCCCGCGACGTGGCTGAGGTGGTCGCGGTGGGGGTCAACTGCCTCGCTCCCCACGACGCGGGCGAACTGGTCCCGATCGCCGCCGAGGTGTCGGGGAAGCCCGTGGTCGTGTACCCCAACAGCGGACAGGAGTGGGACCCGACCGCCCGACGGTGGCGAGGCAGCGGTGAGTCGCTGGCCGGTCAGGTCGGCGGGTGGGTCGAGGACGGGGCGCGGCTGGTCGGAGGGTGTTGCCGGGTTGGACCGGCGGAGATCGCCGCGATGGGTCGTCGGCTTGTCCGCTAGTACACCGCTGGCACTGCTGCCACCGGACTGTGCCAAACGCGTGGCTCAACCGGCTTCCCGGGACCGACACGCCGCTCAGATCGGGTTGAGCCGCGCGTTTGGCTCAGCAGTGTGCTCATCCGGGAGGTGGTGGGGTGACGGGTGCCGGCGCCGCGCGCTAGGTTGAGCACAGATAACGACTTCGGGAGCTCACACCAGATGGTGGGCTGAGAGGGCGGAGTGTCGAGTCCCGATCCGGGACCGGGGGTCCGTCGACCGACTGAACCTGACCGGGTAATGCCGGCGTAGGGAGGGCGAGCCGATGGCCACATCGACATCCGAACCGGGCGTCACCATCGGCGCCAGCCCGACAGAGGCGCCCAACCTCCTCACCACCGAACCCCCGCGCCCCCGGCGGTTCATCCACCACTTCC
>JAKDLH010000443.1 GCA_030452945.1 Microlunatus sp.
ATCCGCGTCGACGACGTCTTTACGGATAACGCCGTTCTGCACCTTGGACGGTGACAACGGGACTGTTGATCAAACGGTGAGTGATGACATCGGATGGCATGAGCGCCTCAACCACAGGGAGCAACACGTCGGGGCGGCGGTCGTCGCCGGAGCAGGAGGCGGCGGCCACGATGGTCGCCCAGGCGCGTGAGCGGGGCCTGGACCTCACGGGCCCGGATGGGCTGCTGAAGGTCTTCACCAAGAATGTGCTGGAAACGTCACTCAACGAGGAGATGACCGAGCACCTTGGGCATGAGAAGAACCAGGCGGATACTGAGCGTGAGTCGGCGAATATCCGCAACGGCACCCGGCAGAAGACGATCCTGTCCGACGCGGTCGGTGAAGTCCCGATCGAGGTTCCGCGGGACCGGGATGCCACATTCGACCCGGTGATCGTGAAAAAGCGTCAGCGTCGCCTCGGTAATGTCGACGAGGTGGTGCTGTCGCTGTACGCCAAGGGGTTGACGACCGGCGAGATATCGGCACATTTCGCCGACATTTACGGCGCGTCGACGTCAAAGGAAACTATCTCACGAATCACGGACAAAGTGATCGAGGAGATGGAGGAATGGCAGAACCGGCCGTTGGATGCGGTGTACGCGGCGGTGTTCATCGACGCGGTGCACGTGAAGGCCGTGACGGGCAGGTCGCCAACCGGCCGGTGTATGCCGCCATCGGCGTCACACTAAGGTGATCTCAACAAGATCGGTGTGAGCGCGGGTTTTCGAGGTGGGTGAGTACGAGGGCGGCTGCGACGATGGTGCCGATCTTCGAGGGGCTGGCGGTGATGCGTTGCAGAGCCCGCCAGCGGGTGGTGAGCATCGCGAAACCGCGTTCACCGACAGCGCGGGTGGCGCGGTGCAGCGCGTTGAAGGTCAGGTTGTCGGCGGCGAGCACGTTCCCGTCGCTCGGTTGCTTGACCGGGGTGTGGACGCCGTGACCTGCTCCTTCGTAGCCGCCGTCGGCGAGGGTTGGCAGGTCCAGCTGGGAGGCAGCCCAGTACAGGGTGCCAAGTACGCCGCGCTGGCGGGCGGCGGTGATGTCGTGGCGGTGGCCGGGTTCGACCTCGCAAGTCCAGACCGGGAACCCGTCCGGGCGCATGATCGCTTGTACGTTCCCGCCGAATGCGCGGTGCTTGCCGGAGTACCACGAATTGATCTCGGTGCCCTTCACACTGGTCGTGGTCTCGGCGCAACGGTCGGTGCGGAACACCTTCCCGTCGACGATCACGTGGGACCAGCCGTGCTCGGCGACCTGCTCCAGCGCCTGGTGCAGGTCCGGGGCCTGGTCACTGAGCACGGTGATCACTTCGTCGCGGTAGCGGTAGGCGGTGGCCCGCGAGATGCCGAACCCGGCCGCGAGCACCGTCATCTCCTCGTGTTTGCGGAACCACACCAGCCCCAGGACAGCTTCTCGCCGGCAGCCCAGGGCACGGGTGCCGCGCCGGGTGCCGCGCCGACGGCGTTCGGCGCGCAGCAGGCGGGTCACTCGCTCGATGAGTTCGCGGGGCACGTCGAGCATGGCACGATAGGCGATCACGTGGGGTCCTCGTCCTGGGTGGAGCTTGTGGAAGAGACCCTCCCTATCGAGGACCCCACGCCCACGCCAGCACCGTCTGGATCATCCGGAATGTCCGTGTCGCTCCGGACTGGCTCACATTCTTGCTGAGATCACCTCAGTGTGCACTGGTCAGCCATCACAGCGAGTACCTCCCGCGGCCCCTGGTATGGATCACGGCCATGAGCGGTGCGAATATTGTCGACGACCAGGAGGTCACCGCTCTGCCAGGGCTCACGGACGGCATTGGCGGAGTATGCCTGCATGATGTGGGATATGAGGTCCCATCCGATGGGGGTGCCGTCTCCGAAGCAGGTGGTGGCAGGTAACCCGTCGGGCCCGAGCATGTCGCGCAACTCATTGGCCGATTCGGGACCGAAGACCCACTCGCTGTAGTACGCGATCTCGTTGAACCAGCAGCGCGCACCCGTAATCGGGTGCCGGATCACGGCCGGCCGTCGTTGCCGGGTACGGAGTTGCCCCCCGCGCCGCCAC
>JAKDLH010000089.1 GCA_030452945.1 Microlunatus sp.
CGCCATCGTCCAGGCCAGACCGAGCACCACCTGGGTGACGACCGCGGTGACCAATAGGTAGAGGGATAGTCCCGCGATCACTCCCACCAGCGACCGCCACCAGACGTAGCTGGGGCCGCGCAGGATCTGGGGATACTCCGCGCCGTCGGGTGGCAGCGCTTCCGGCAGCTGCGGTTCGTAACCCGCTCGACGATCGGTCCTTCGAGACGCCGGAGCCGGAACGGGCTGGCCGCCTTGTTGCGCCCGGACGGACGGGTTCCCCGACCGCGACTGCCCAGGACGTCGTGACCGCTTGGCCACGTCAGTCCTGCGACAGACTTGCCCGGACGGTGCCGATCCGCGCCAGGGCCGACTCGCGGCCCAACAGGGCCAACGACTCGAACAGCGGCGGGGAGATCCTGCGCCCAGTCACCGCAACCCGGACGGACCCGAACGCCAACCTCGGCTTCAGGCCGAGGTCGGCGATCAGGGCGGATCGCAGCGCCGCTTCGATCTCGGCGTGGTCGAACGGCTCGACCGAACGCAACGCGGCGGCCGCGGCGTCCAGCACCGGCGCTGCCGACGCCGACAGCACCGCAGCCTCGTCGATCGTCAGCTCGCGATCGGCGGTGAACAGGAAGCTGATCAAATGCACTCCCTCGGACAGGGTCGTCATCCGCTCCTGGATCAGCGGGCTGGCCGCCACCAGCAGCGACCACTGCTCCGGTGTCGGCGGTGTGGCCACCAACCCGGCGTCGGTCAGGAACGGCACCAGCTGCTCGGCCAACTCGTCGGTCGACAACCGGCGGATGTGGGCGGCGTTGATCGCCTCGCACTTCTTGGCGTCGAACTTGGCCGGGTTGGCGTTGACCCGGCGGATGTCGAACACCGACACCATCTCGGCGACGGTGAACACGTCGCGGTCGTCGGCGATCGCCCACCCGAGCAGAGCCAAATAGTTCAGCAGCGCCTCCGGCAGGTAGCCCTTCTCCTGATACTCGGCCAGGCCGGATCCCTGGTCCCGTTTGGACAATCGTCGGTTGCCCTCCCCCAGCACCGTCGGCAGGTGCCCGAAGACGGGCACCCGGCCACTGCCGAACCCGATCGTGGCCAGCGCCTGGTAGAGCACGATCTGGCGCGGGGTCGACGACAACAAGTCCTCACCCCGGAGTACGTGGGTGATCTTCATCAGCGCATCGTCGACCGGGTTCACCAGGGTGTAGAGCGGCTCTCCGGTGCCTCGGACCAGCACGTAATCCGGCACGTTCACCGCCTCGAACCGGACCGGTCCGCGAATCAGATCATCGAAGGTGATCGGAGCGTTCGGCACCCGCATCCGGACCACGAACGTGCGGCCCTCGGCCTTGAACGCAGCGGCCCGCTCCGCACTCAGGTCGCGACAGAAGCCGTCGTACCCCGACGCAGTCCCTTTGGGTCGCGCCGCCTCCCGCGCCTCGATCTCCTCCCTCGTGCAGTAACAGCGGTACGCCAGCCCCGAGTCGAGCAGCTTGGCGGTGACGTCGGCGTAGATGGCGCCGCGTTCGGACTGCACGTACGGGCCGTAGTCCCCGCCGACCTGCGGACCCTCGTCCCAGTCCAGCCCCAGCCAGGTCAGGGCGTCGATCAAGCCTCGGTAGGACTCGGCCAGATTGCGACCGGCGTCGGTGTCCTCGATCCGCAGCACGAAGGTGCCGCCGTAATGACGGGCGAAGACCCAGTTGAACAGGGCGCTGCGGACGTTGCCGACGTGCAGATTGCCGGTCGGGGAAGGCGGAAACCGCACCCGTACCTGCTCGGGGGCGAGGTCGCCCAAGACTGGATCGGCCGGGGTGGCCTTGAGGTCGGGCGTGCTGGTCACGTGCTCACTTTCGGATGACGGTGTTGGTCAGGGTCCCGATGCCGTCGACGGTCACGCTGACCTCGTGGCCGGGCAGCAGCTCACCGACCCCGGCCGGGGTCCCGGTCAAGATCACGTCGCCGGGCAGCAGGGTGGTGAACGCGCTGATGTAGACGACCAACTCGACGATGCCGTGCAGCATCAACGAGCTGGAGTCGTGCTGGCGCTGCTGGCCGTCCACCGTAGTAGTGATCATCACGTCACCCATCTCCTCGACACTCTGGTGGGTGGTGATCCACGGACCGAGCGGACAGAAGGTGTCGTAGCCCTTGGCTCGGGCCCACTGGTCGTCGGTTCGCTGCAGGTCTCGGGCGGTGACGTCGTTGGCTACGGTGTAGCCGAAGATCACCTCGTCGACCCGCTCGGCCGGAATATCCCGACAAATCCGGCCGATCACCAGCGCCAGCTCCCCCTCGTACGCCAGCTCGCTCACCGGGTCCGGGTAGATGATCGGCTCCTCCGGCCCGATCACCGACGTGTTCGGCTTGAAGAACAGCAGCGGGCTCGCCGGCGCCTCGTGGCCCATCTCCGCGGCGTGGGCGGCGTAGTTGCGGCCCACCCCGACCACCTTGCTGCGCGGGATCACCGGAGCCAGTAGCCGGGCCACGTCCAGCTCGTGCCGTTCCCCGGTGAGCTGGACCGGCATGGAGATCGGGTCACCGGTCAGGGTGGAGACGGTGTCGGGATACTTGCCGCCGTCGGCGGCCAGCTCGACGATGCCGAACGCCGGATCACCACCGGTGGAGAAACGGGCGATGCGCATCCCGCCACCCTAGTGGTCATCTCCGGCATACTCGCCCCCATGACCGGGTCGCAGACCAGCCACGAGCCGTACGCGGTCGTCGACCTGATCAACGCCAAACGCCGCGGGCAGCGCCTGACCGACGGCGAGGTGGACTGGGTGATCGAGGCCTACACCCGCGATGCGGTGGCCGAAGAACAGATGTCGGCGCTGGCCATGGCGATCGCCTTCCAGGGCCTCACACCCGATGAGCTGCGGCGCTGGACGGACGCGATGATCGCCACCGGCGAGCGGCTGGACTTCTCCGGGCTGTCCCGTCCCACCGCGGACAAGCACTCCACCGGCGGGGTGGGAGACAAGATCACCCTGCCGCTGGCCCCGCTGGTCGCCGCCTGCGGGGTCGCGGTCCCGCAGCTGTCCGGGCGGGGTCTCGGGCACACCGGCGGCACCCTGGACAAACTGGAGGCGATCCCCGGCTGGCGGGCCGAGCTGAGTAATGCCGAGATGCTCGCTCAATTGGAGTCGGTCGGGGCGGTGATCTGTGCGGCCGGGACTGGCCTGGCGCCGGCGGACCAGAAGCTGTACGCGCTGCGCGACGTAACCGGCACGGTCGAGGTCATCCCGCTGATCGCCTCCTCCATCATGAGCAAGAAGATCGCCGAGGGCACCGGCGCCCTGGTGCTGGACGTTAAGGTCGGCTCCGGGGCGTTCATGAAGACTCTGGCCGAGGCCCAGGAGCTGGCCGAGACCATGGTGCGCCTCGGCCAGGGGGCCGGGTTGTCCACCGTCGCGCTGCTGACCGACATGTCCACCCCGCTGGGTCTGAGCGCCGGCAACGCCTTGGAGGTCCGGGAATCGGTGGAAGTCCTGGCTGGCGGCGGCCCTCCCGACGTGGTCGAGCTCACCCTGGCCCTGGCCCGGGAGATGCTGGGCGCGGCCGGCCGCGACGACGCTGACCCGGCGGACAAGCTGGCCGACGGCTCGGCCATGGACATCTGGCAAGCGATGATCCGGGCTCAGCACGGCGACCCGCACGCTGACCTGCCGACCGCGAAGGAGACCGAGGTGGTCACCGCCGACACCGACGGCGTACTCACCTCCCTCGACGCGCTGGCCGTGGGAGTCGCGGCTTGGCGGCTCGGCGCCGGTCGCGCGCGCAAGGAAGACCCAGTCCAAGCCGGCGCTGGGGTTGAGCTGCACGCCAAGCCCGGCGATCATGTACGCGCCGGTCAGCCGTTGCTCACCCTGCACACCAACACCCCGGAGCGGTTCGCCCGGGCCAAGCAGGCTCTCGTGCGGGCGTACGAGATCGGTCCCAACGCGCCCGAGCGGACGGGCGTGGTGCTGGATCGGGTCACCTGAGCGGTCCGAGCCGGCAAGCTCCCTCAGCGCCGGCGACGATGCCTCAGCAGCCGTGCTCCGGCCAGCACCGCAACCAGCCCGACGAGCAGGACCAGCAGCGAGGGACCGCCCGTGCTCGGCAGGTTCGAGTCCGGCGGCCCCGACGAAGGGCCCGGGTTGATCGGCGGCGGGCTGGCGAACGGAGGCTCCTCGGCCGCGGCCACCGTCGCCGCCGCGATGTCGTTGTCGGCCTCCGGATCCCGGGCCGCGCCGCTGACCTGCACGGTGTTCGTGAGGTCGCCGGCGAACCGGACCCGGCCTGTCAGCACCAGCTCCGCACTCCCGCCGTCCGCCACGGGGCCGACGGTCCAGATCCGGCTGTCGGCGCCGTACGACCCCTGACTGGGCTCCGCATCCACCAGCTGCAGCCCGTCGGGCCAGGTCTCGCGCACCCACACCGCCGTAGCCGTCGACGGGCCGGCGTTGGTCACCGCGATCGTGTAGTGAACCAGGTCGCCGACCGTGACCGAGGTGGCATCGGCAGTCTTGGTCACCGCGAGGTCGGCCACCGAGGTGATGCCCGTGGTGACGGTGGCCGCGTTGTTGTCAGATTCAGGGTCGGCGGTGCCGGCGTCCGCCCGGGCGGTGTTGGTCAGGGTGCCCGTGGCTCCGGGGGCCAAGATGGCGGTGATCGCGTATGCCCGCTCCTGGTCCGGGGCCAGCTGATCGAGCTCGCACCGGATGGTGCGGCCCTCCACTGCGCAACCCTCAGGGGCGTCGGCGGTGACACCGACCGGCAGCGGATCACTGAGCACCACCGCCCGGGCGACAGCGGGACCGTCGTTGCGTACCGTGACCGTCCAGCCGACCTCGCCGCCGGCGACGAAGGGGCCGTTCGCCCGTTTGCTGACGGAGATGTCGGCGCGGGCCCGCAGTGGGGTGCTGACCCGGTCGGTGTTGTCGGATGGGTCATCGTCGGTGGTCGTCGCGGAGGCGGCGCTCGCCGTATTGTCCAGCGCCGTATCGGTGACGGACGAGTCGATCGTCCCCTTGATCTCGACGGTGACCTCGTCGCCCGGCCTGATGGTCGGCACCGAGCAGGTCACCGGCACCACATCGACGGCCGAGCAGCCCGGCTCACCGTCGAGGGTGATCGAGGTGATCTGGACCGTGGCGGGCACCCGGTCGGTGATCAGCACGTCGCGGGCCGTCGCCGGCCCGTCGTTGCGGACCACCACGGACCACGTGATCGGTCCCCCGGGGGTGGCCTGCTCCCGGTCCGCGGTCTTGGTCACCTTGAGGTCGGCGACGGCGACGGTGTCCCCGGAGACCGTGCTGGTGTTGTCGTCGAAGTCGGGGTCGGGTGTGACGGACAGCACGGACGCGGTGTTGCTGTACGCGTCCGGGTCCAGATCCGGCGACACCTCGACCTCGATCGAGATCTCGATCGGGTCGCTGCCGTTCGCGGCCACGTCGCCCAGGTCACAAGTCACCAGCTGGTCCACGGTGGCGCAGTCGCCGACATCGGAGCGGACGGTGCCGACGGTCATCCCGGTCGGCACCTGGTCGGTGACGACCGTGTCGCGCGCGACCGAGGGACCGGCGTTGCGCACCTGCAGGGTGAAGGTGGCGGACTGCCCAGCCGCGATCGGCTCCGGATCGACACTCTTCACGATGGACAACGCGGCGGCTGCCTGCACCTGGGTGAGGACCGGATCGGACCGGTTGTCGTCCGGGTCGGGGTCGGCGGTGGCCGACGACACCGTGGCCGTATTGGTCAGGGTTGCCGCGGTGGTCGCGGGATCGACCACCCCGCTGATGGTGAATGCCGCGTCCGCGCCGCTGGCCAGCCGGGTGATCCGGCAGGTGACGGTGGAGCCGTCGACCTGGCAGTCCTCGGCGTCGCCGTCAGTGGCGGTCGTCACCACCGAGCCGACGCCGGTGGGCACGGTGTCGGAGACGACGACGTCGCGGGCGGTCGAGGGTCCATCGTTGCTGACCGTCACCTCCCAGCTGATGCGGTCGCCGGCGGTGACGGTGGCCGGCCCGGTCTTGGTGACGCTCAGGTCGGCACCGGCGACCACCTGGGAGATGGCCGTGCTGGAGTTGTCACTGCCGTCGGGGTCGGCGGTCGCGGTGGTGACGACGGCGGTGTTGGACAGGCTGCTGGCTTCGTAGTCGGGATTGAGGGTGCCGGTGAGCGTGAGCTCCACCTCGGCACCCGCGCCCACGCGGAGGTTTCCGATGTCACAGCGGACGGCCGCGCCGGTCTCGCAGTCGACCCCCTCGGGTGCGGTGACCTCGATGCCGGTCATTCCCGCCGGTACGGCGTCACTGACCTGGACGTCCCGGGCCAGCGACGGACCGGCGTTACGTACCCGCACCGTCCAGCTGACCTCCTGGCCGGGGGTGACGGTGGCCGCACCGGGCGTCTTCACCACCGACACTCCGGACGCTTGGGCGATGAGGACCGGTGCCGTCGCCCGGTTGTCGCCCGGGTCGGGGTCGTCGGTGCTGGAGCCCGCCGTGGCGGTGTTGGTGACGGTGTCGGCGTCGGAGTCCTCCGGCACCGCCGCCGTCACCAGGAACACGAGTGCGTTGTCGGCTCCGGGCTCGAGAGTGCCGATCTCGCACCGGTTGTCGGCGTCGCACTCCACCCCGGCCGGTGGGGTCACCACGACGTCGTCGACGCCCTCGGGCGCCGGGTCGGACCAGACCACGTCCTCGGCGGTCGAGGGTCCGTTGTTGATCACGGTGACCCGCCAGCTCACGTCGTCACCGGCGACGGCGGTCGAGCTGATCGGCACCTTGACCACCGAGATGTCGGCGGAGGCCAGCACCTCAGTGTCGGCGGTCGCGTCGCGACCCAGGTCCTCGTCGTCGCCAACCGGCTCCGAGGTCGGTGAGGAGACCACTGCGGTGTTGGTGATCTCGCCCGGGTCGAAGGACGGGTCGAGGACGCCGACGGTGGTCAGATCGATGCCCACCCGGTCACCGGCGGCCAGGGTCCCGATCCGACAGGTCACCGTCCGGCCCTCCTGCTCGCAGCTGCCCTGGTCGGTCCGGGCCGTCACCGATCCGATCCCAGCTGGCAGGCGGTCGGAGACCACTACCGACTGCGCATCCGAAGGACCGGCGTTGCTGAGCTCGAGCTGCCAAGACAGCGGCGTACCGGCGACCACCTCGGCGGGTCCGGACTTGTTCAAGGTGAGGTCGGCACGTGGCGCCGTGGGCGAGGTCAGCGTCGTGGTGTTGTCGTCAGGATCACCATCCACCGTCGCCGATCCGACCGTCGCGCTGTTGACCAAACCGGTCGCCGTCGTGGTGGCGTCCACCGACACCGGGATGGTGATCTCCAGACTGGCACCGGGAGCGAGGGAATCCACGTCGCAGGACACGACCCGGCCGACCACGGCACAGCTGCCGGTGTCGCTGGTCGGTCCCGACCCGCGCAGGGACAGTCCGTCCGGCAGCGCGTCTGTCACCTGCACCGATGCCGCGGTCGACGGCCCGTCGTTGGTGACCATCAGCGTGTAGGTGGCGTCTTCACCCGGAGTCAGTGTCTCCGGGCTACTGCTCTTGGCGATGGCGAGATCGGTGGTTCTGGTCACCGACGTGCTGGTGGTGGCCGAGTCGCTGGTCGAGTCGGGATCGGGTGTGGTGCTGGCGACGGTGGCCTTGTTCGTCACCGCGGCGTCCGGGTAGCCGGGGTCGACCCGGCCACGGAGCGTGATCACGACCGACTTGCCCGGGGCGAGTGTCCCGATCGCGCATTCCACCTCCTCGGTGCAGTTCACCCCGGCGGGTGCGGAGACCTCGACATCACCGATCCCGTCGGCCACGGGATCGGCGAGAGTCACATCGCGAGCCGGTGAGGGTCCGTTGTTGGTCACCGTGATCGTCCAGGAGATCCGGTCACCGGCGTCGACGCTGTCTGGTCCGGTCTTGGTCACGCCGAGGTCGGCGGAGGCACCTGCGGCGGCCGAGGCGCTCGCTGAGTTGTCCGACGAGTCAGGATCGGGCGTGCCGGAGGTCACCGTGGCGGAGTTGGTCACCCGGTCGCCCGGATCTTGGCTGAGGGTGCCGCGAACCTCAATCACGACCTGCTCCCCGACAGCGAGGGTGCCCAGCGCACACCGTACGGTTCCGGCGGTCACGGTGCACGAGCCGGTGTCAGGCGTCGCGACCACCGCACTGACCACGTCGGGCAGCTCGTCGGTGACCACCACGTCGGTGGCCACGGACGGTCCGTCGTTGTCCACGATGACGGAGAAGGCGATTGGTGCCCCGGCGATCGGCGGACCGGAGGTCAGCACCTTGTTCACCGCCAGATCGGCCGAGGCGGCGACGTCGGTGCGGCTAGTGGCGGTGTTGTCGCCCACGTCCGGATCATCGGTAGCCGAGCTTACTGACGCCGTGTTGGCGAGGGTGTCCTCGGCGTAGTCGGCGGCCAGCGTCCCGGTGACGGTGATCGGCAAGGTCGACCCGGGGGCGAGCTCGTCCACCGCGCAGGTCAGCACCCGGCCGTCGATGGTGCAGCCGGGCGTGCTGGACGTCGCCTCGGTGACCGGGACGGGAAGCGTGTCGCGGACCACGACCTGACGCGCGACGGACGGCCCCGCGTTGTCGGCCACGATGGTCCAGGAGACGAGCTGGCCGGCGACGAAATCCCCGGTGCCACCGGTCTTGGTCAGGCTCAGGTCGGCGACGCTGGTGACCTCGGTCGACGACGACGCTGTCTGGTCGTCGGTGTCGGGATCGGGCGTGCTGGAGCTGACAGCGGCCTGGTTAGTCAACGATGCCGCGCTCAAAGCCGGGTCCACGGTGCCGGAGACGGTCACCGCCACGCGGCTGCCGGCCGGCAGCCGGCCCACCGGGCAGCTGAACAGCCCGTCAGCCAGGGTGCACGTGCCACCGTCGAAGGTGGCGGTCGCCCCCAGGATGCCGACCGGGAGGCGGTCGGTGACCACGACCCCGACTGCGTCGGACGGGCCGGTATTGGTCACCGACAGCTGCCAGCTGATCGGCGCCCCGGCCGATACGCTTGGTGGACCGGTCTTGGTCAAAGCCAGGTCGGCGGACGTCTGTACCGGCACGGTGCTGGTGTCGCTGTTGTCCAGCGGGTCGGGATCGGCGGTCGCCGCCGTCGCCGTGGCGCTGTTCACCAGGCTCGGCCGGGCGACGTCCGCACCGACCCGGACGGTCACGGCCAGCACCGCACTAGCGCCGACCGCCAGGCTGCCGACCTGGCAGACGATGCCACCGGTTGTCTCACACTCTCCGGCTCCGTCCAGGTCGGCCGAGATCAGCCTGACTCCGGCCGGCAGCTGGTCGGTGATCACCACCGAGCGGGCCGTGGAGGGCCCGCCGTTGGTGACTCGGACGGTCCAGTCGAGGTCTTGACCAGCCGTCGCAGTCGCGACCGAGGCCGTCTTGGTCACCGTGAGGTCGGCACGGACCGTGGTCGGGGTGGTGACGGTGGCGGTGTTGTCGTCGCTGTCCGGGTCGGGGGTGGTCGACGCGACGACGGCGGTGTTGGTCAACTCGTCGCCGATGAAGTCGGCGGCCAGCACCCCGTTGAGGGTGACGGTGATCGAGCCGTCCGGCGCCAGGCTGCCGAGAGCGCAGGAGACGGTCGCCGCGCTGACCTGGCAGTCACCTGGGCGGTCTGGGCCCCGGTGAACCGGATCCCCGTCGGCGCGTGGTCAGTGAGCCGGACGTCCTGGGCCACCGACGGACCAGCGCTGCGGATCAGCACCTGCCAGCGCACCTCTTCGCCCGCGATCGGAGCGCCCGACAACAGGCTCTTGGTGGCACTGAGGGCCGCCGACGTGGTGATCGGCGTGGTGGTGGTCGCGATCGCCGGGGTGGGATCGGTCGCCAACGAGGTGGCGGTGGCGGTGTTGACGACCGAGCCGGTGAGGTCGGAGGGCACCGCCAGCGTCACCGTCGCGGTCGCCGACTCCCCCACCTCGAGCACGTCCCAGTTGCAGCGCACCTGGTCGTCGTCGTCCGGGGTAACCGGCAGCGGCTCGTACTGACAGCCGCCGCCGTCCCCGGCCTCGGCCGCGACGAAGGACAGCCCGACCGGCAGCAAGTCGACCACGTCGACGGCCCGAGCCTGGGAGGGACCGTTGTTGGTCACCCGCAGCGTGTAGGTGACGTCGCCGCCGGCCACCAGCGGGGCGGCGACCGTCTTCGCCAGCTCCAGGTCATTCTGCCCGCTGACGGGCTGGGTGAGGGTGGCGGAGTTGTTGCCGGCTTGAGGGTCAGTGGTGTCGGAAGCGACGCGCGCGACGTCGGTGATCTGCTCACCGGAGGCGTTGTCGTCGATCCGTACGGTGAGCTGGAGCACCTGGATCTGACCCAGGGCCAGGTCGCCCACGTCGCAGCTCACTACGCCGTCGTCCACCGCGCAGTCGCCGACGGCCTCGACGAAGGTGACCGCTTCAGGCAGCGTGTCGGTCACCGTGACGGCGCGGGCCAGGGACGGACCGTGGTTGACCACGGTCAGCACGTAGTTCTCGGTGCTCCCCGCGATCGGGGACTCGCTCTCGGCGGTCTTGGCGATCGACAAGTCGGCCGCGGTGTCGACGGTGGTCGTCGTCGAGGCGGTTCGGCCGTCGGGGTTCTGGCTCGGGGTGGGCGAGGTCAGAGTGGCGGTGTTGGTGAGCTCGGTGCCCCGGTCGGTGTCTCCGGGCACTTGAGCGCGGAGGGTGACCGTACGTCCCTGCCCGGGGGCGAGGTCACCGATGGCGCACGACACCGTGCCGGGGTCGGCCGTCACCGTGCAGGTGACGCCGGCGGGGGCACTGATCCCGTCCGGCAGCAGCGTCAGACCGCCCGGCAGCTCGTCGGCCAGGACCACGTCGGTCGCCACCGAGGGACCGGTGTTCACCGCGCTGAGCGTGTAGGTCAGGGTCGAGCCGGCCCGGCCCACCTCCGGGG
>JAKDLH010000090.1 GCA_030452945.1 Microlunatus sp.
GTTGATGAAGCGGGCCAACATCGCACAGACCGACGGCCGGCCGGATGCCGGACCGCTGATGGCGGCGGCCGTGAACGACCAGTATCGGCAGCGGCTCCGCAGCTGGCTCGCCGAGCAGCTCGCCGGACGGGAACTCGTCGTGGTCAAAGATCCTCGGGCCGCATGGGTGCCAGACCTGTGGTTCGACACCGCAACCGAGCTGGGCGCCGAGCTGGGGTACGTAACGATGCTCCGGCATCCGAGCGAGGTGATCAGCAGCCGGTCCACCTATTACGCGGCCAACCGGCCGGGCATGGCCCCGCGCGAGTTCGCCATCTGGACGCTTTGTGGGTGGATCAACCAAAACCTCACCCTCGAACGACGGATCCGAGATCACCGTCGGGTCCTACTCCGCTACGTCGACTTGCTCCAGGAGTGGCGCCCGGCTCTGGACGGGCTGCTCGCGGACCTCGCGCTTCCAAAGACCCTGCTCACCTCTGCGGTCGCGGCCGAGATCGATGACTTCATCGAGCCGAGACTCCGACGGCACGATGTGGACTGGGGCGAGCTCGAACTGCCGCCCGCGTTGGTCGACCTCGCTGAGCAGGCGTGGGACGGCTTGGTCCGGCTGGGCGACCGGCACGGCCACGATCCCGACGCCGAGCGGGCTCTCGACGCGGTTAGCGAGCGGTACGCGAGCTTGTACGCCGACGCGGCCGCGATCGCCTACGACCACACGTTGTCCAGAGCCAACCGAGCTTTGAAAAGCGGGCGGCGACAAGGTCGCGAGCATGCTGAGCGAGCCCAGGCGGAGGCGAGACGCGCCCGCCGGCTCACGGCCCGAGCCCGTCGGGCCGCCGGTGCCGCGCTGCGGCGCGTTCGCCCCGCGCGTCGCACCTGAACCGCCTCGGGTGGAGGTTCTTTGGGCACCTCCCTCTCGCCAGCACATACACCTGTGCCGCAATGCACAGCGCGACTGTCACCCAGAGCACAGCCGAACGGCGGGTCGAGCACCAGGGTGGAGTCATGGCCACCGCGGTTCGAGAGAACACCACGATCGAGACGGTCACCCTCAGCGCGACCGACGTCACCGAACTGGTCGCCGGCGCCAGCGAGCGGGATCAGGACAGCTGGTCGGAGCTGGTGAGACGACACCAGCCGATCATCGACGCAGTCACCCGCCGCTACCGCCTCAGCCGAGAGGATGCTGCCGATGTCAGCCAGACCGTCTGGCTCCAGCTGACCACGCACCTGGCCAGCATCCGCGAGCCGCGCGCGCTGCCCGGCTGGATCAAGGTCACCGCCGAGCGTGAAACCTTCCGGCTGATCCGGATCGGCCGCCGCACCACGTCGCTGGAGCCGATCGCCTGCTTCCACGACGGGCAAACCGCGTCGACCGAGTTGCGCTTCTCCAGCAGCACCAACGACGTCGACTCCGATTTGCTGCGGTCCGAGGAGCAGGCAGCCATCCGCGACGGATTGTTGACCATGAAACCGAACCACCGCGAGTTGCTGTTGATGCTGGTCGCGGAGCCCACGGTGTCCTACCAGCAGATCAGCGACGTGCTCGGACTACCGATCGGCAGCATCGGCCCGACCCGGGCCCGTTGCCTGCGCAAGCTCTCCGCCACCGCGTCAGTGCGGGCCCTGGTCGAAGCCGACGAGGTGGCCCTGGCGGCTTGAGCTCTCGATCCGGATCCCGGGGGTCGGATCGAGAAACCACGAACGGCGCCATCGCTACCGGGGGGCGATGGCGCCGTTCGTGGTCCACTCAGCCTCACCTATCGTGGGGCTCGTGCGGACCCGCGCCGGAAACCTGTCTTCTCCACCCTCATCCGGGACGAAGCCCAGCGACGAGGAGGTTCGGTACGCCCTGCTGAGCGTGTATTACGCCACTCTCGGCCAACGGTTCTCAATTTCCGGCGCACCGTCGGTGCTGTTGCCCGCCGAAGCGACGTCCGAAACTCTGGCCGGCGCCCTAGAGACCTTGAGCCGAGATTCTCAAGGCGCCCTCAACGAGGGACTGTGGCTGATCGTCCGCAACACCCCGCTCCGCCGGTCGAGCCGCGGGCGCAGCCCCTACCCACCCGAGGTCGAGCCGTACTTCAGCAAGGGCCGGCAGGTCGAACTGGACGAGTTGAGAAGGGAATACCGGTCGGGGACCAATCTGTTCGCCGCCGCTCTGGTGGCCTGCCGCGATCAGGACTGGCCCCAGTTCCAGGCGATCTTGGAGGTACTCACCCGCGACGAGGTGACGGACAGGATGGGGTTCGCGTCCGTCACCGAATTGATGTTCGGGCAGCCACCCCGGCAGTACCTCGCGAGCATGGTCGGCGCCGTGAACCGCGGATCCGGCGAGCAGCAGTGGAAGCGCGCCAGCAAGCAGATCGCGCGACTGGAGGACGAGGTCGGCCTGTCCATCTACGACTTCGTCGAGGACCTGGCCAGCGCGGTCGCCTTCCAGAAATTCGTGGTCGAGACCGACGACGCCGACGGCGACCACCCACTCACGGTCTTCCCAGTTTCCTCGCGGATCTTCCAGGATACCGACGAGCTCTGGACGAGTGCGACGGTGACAACCCTGGCCAAAGGCGACTTCGAGACGTTCTGCCGCGTCACGGAGCCGTCGCTGTGGTCCCGGTCGAGCGACGTGATCACCAAGTCGTCCTACGTCGAGGATCCCTTCTCGCTGGTCCCGGCGCCACCGTCGACCGCGCCGCTCGACAATGGCGAAGACAGACTCCTCTACGAGGAGGCAGCCATCTCGTGGGGGCGAGACCAGTCGCGACAAAGCGTCTTTCGCAACGTGCTCAATGTCGCCCGGAGCGTACGGGCAGGACCCGCCGACGCGGAATCCTCAATCGACATCGTTTTCTCACTGTGTCGCAGTGTCTCCAGCGACGTGCTGTGGGACCGGAGATCGGGCGGAATCATGATGAATCAGGGCTTCATGAAGGTTCGTCCGATGGGCGGCGACACCTGGAGGATTACCTCCCGCAAAGTTCTGCGGTTCAGTGACCGGACGCCGTACGCCGGCGCCAGTGGGGGCGTGGACTTCGGCCAGCTGCTCAACTATCTCGCTCCGGCCGCGCTGAGCTGGTGGGTGGAGACCGAGACCTACAGCCTCGGGGACAAGCCAGGCGGACCGCCGCCCTCGACGAGTGAGAATGGATCAGAACATGGCCAGAGGCTCCACTCATGACCAGTGATGATGAGCAAGCAATCCAGGCCGCCTGGGACCGGGTCGGCAGGTATATGCAGGGAATGGGTTCCGTCGGTCAGCGGATGGTGCAGCGCAACCTCACCTTGTGGACCGACGTCGCGGCGAGCCTGAGTTCAGGGCCGGTGGACGCCAACAAGCTGGCCGGCAACGCCGCCCGCGCCATCGTCGCCGCCCAGGAGACCGCAGAGGACCTCTGGACCTCGTTGGCCGAGCCGCCGCAGTCGCAGACCTACGTACAGGTGCTGCCGACCGCCTTCTTGTTCTTCCGCCACGTCAGCTCCGAAGGGAGCCACGTGACTTCCGAAAGGACCAGTGACTACACCCTGCTGGACCCGGTGCACGTCCCGGTCACGCTGGACCGGCATCGCGACCTTCCCGACCGCGCTCAGATCGTGCTGAACGGCACTCGATTCCCGATCGCGCCAGCCGGACCGACCAGGGCGGACTCAGGAAGCGGTAAACCACAGGAACCCGACGGCTCCGCGGCCACGGCAGCGGACGCCATCGTCCAGCGACTGCACGCCACGCTGGAAGCCGGTCGCCGCAGCTACCTGCTGGAGACGGTGAAGCAGGGTTCTCCGCCCCTGTTGGTGCCCGGGGTCTACGACGGGCTGGTCTACCTGCCCAACCCCCCGTTGCCGCTGGCCAACCTCCGTGTCATCGTGGACGCGCCACCGGAGGTGGGTTAAGCGGTGGCTCTCGAACGGGGGGCCGTCGGGCGATGACCGCGATCTCCCGGCTGCGGGACCGCGTCGCGGACCTGATCTCCGACGCCCGCGACGCCCGCGAAACCGGCGACTGGAAGCTCGTACGTTCGCTGCTGGAGGCAGTCAACGCCCTGGATCCGGGCAACGCCGAAGCCGCCGCGATGCTCGCCGGCGCAGCGACGCGACGGCAGATGACCTTGCTGTTCTGCGACATTGTCGGGTCCACCGAACTCGCCGATCAGCGCGATCCCGAAGAGGTCACCGCCGTGCTGCAGCAGTACCGGTCCGCTTGCGCGGACGTGGTCGCCGCACTCGACGGGCACATCGACGACCATCGCGGCGACGGGATGCTGGTGCTCTTCGGCTACCCCCAAGTTGACGAGGACGACGCCCGGCGCGGCGTGCTCTGCGGCCTGCGGATGATCGAGCGGATCGCCCAGCTCCGACCGGTCGGCTCCATTGGCCGGCTGCGTGTCCGCATCTCCGTGCACACCGACCTCGTGGTGGTAGCCGACGGCATCTCCGGGTCGACTGCCAACGAGGCCGCGCGACTCCAGCAGTTCGCCGATCCCGACACGGTGGTGATCAGTGACACGACGCAGGCGTTGGTGTGGCCGTGGTTCGAGACCGACTCGCTGGGCGTCAAACCGCTGCGCGGGGTAGCCCGACCGGTCGAGGTGTTCGCCGTCCGGTCGGCGCTACCGGCGGCTCGCGGGCGCACCTGGCGAGATCGGTCCAGCCCGTTCGTGAACCGGACGGCGGAGTTCGCCGCCCTGGAGTGGCTGGCGCCCACGCCGGTGTCCGACGCGAACCCGCAGGCCGACGACGGCCAGGGACCCCGCGCGGTCTGCGTGATCGGGCCCGGCGGCATCGGCAAGACGCGGCTGACGTTGGAGACCGCGCGCCGTCTGTCGCTGGCGCCCCTTCTCTGCGCCTGCTCCCGAATGCACCGCAATGTCAGCCTGCACCCGTTCCGCGCGGTGCTCGAGGGCTCTTGTGGCGTAGCGTCCGACGACTCGCACCACGTCCGCCTGGACCAGCTCCGGCAGGGCCTGAAGAGTGTCGGCGTCGACGGGGACCTGCCGTTCCTGGCCGCCGTCTTCGATATCGGCCTGGAGCACCTGTCCGCGCCCACGGACGTGCAGCCGGACCGGTTGCGGCAGCAGGCACTGCTGGCCGCCGCCCAGCTCATCCATCGGCACGCCCACCGCGGACCTTCGCTGCTTCTCGTCGACGACGTGCAGTGGGCCGACCAGTCCAGCCTGGACCTGTTGTCGGTGCTGCTCACCCTGCCCGGTCTGCGGGTTGTCATCACCGCCCGCGACGGGTTCGAACCGCCGTGGCCGGAGACGGTGGTGCGCCGCGTCGTGCTGGAGCCGCTCGACTCCGGCGCCACCGCCGAGTTGATTCGCCAGACTCCCGGCGCGGCCACACTCAGTCCCGAGCGCACCCGGGAGTTGATGGAGCGCAGTGACGGGGTACCCCTGTTTCTGGAAGAACTGCTGCTAACCGCGGAGGAAACCGGTTCGGGCGCCGTCCCGCACCGGTCGCTGCAGTTCAGTGCGTACAAGATCCCGCCGGCGCTCCGCGATCCGCTGCTGGCCCGGCTGTCGCGGCCAGAGGTGGATCTGGAGCTGGCTCAGGTCGCCGCGGTCATCGGACGAGACGTGGACCGGGACCTGCTGCGGCGCGCCGTCGGCGCCGAAGGAGCCGCGATCGACCGGCCCAGCGCGGAGGGCGCAGACTTCGAGCCGCGCCTCCGGTCGTTGCTCGATGCTGGTCTGATCGAGCTGGCGGGCGCTCAGTTGCGGTTCCGGCACGAGTTGATCCGCGAGGTGGCGTACGAGACGCAGCGCCGTTCGGTGCTAAGCCAACGACACAGCACCATCGCCGACCTGCTGGCCAGCGGCGAGCACGCCGAACAGCGGAGCATCACCGTTGCGACGGCATTCCATCTCGAGCAGGCGGGCCGGACCGAGCACGCGGTGGCTGCCCACCTGCGGATCGCGCAGGGTGACCAGGCCCTCGGCGCCCACGAAGAGGCCGTGGAACGACTGACCAGGGTGTTGAAGCTGCTGGAGGCCACCCCGTCGGGGCTCGAGCGGGACCGCGCCGAACTGGCTGTGCGAGAGCTCAGAAGCTTCAGCGCCGTCACCGTCCGTGGTTACGCCGCGACGGAGACCGCCGAGGACTATCCCCGCTGCCTGCAGCTGATCGAGGAATCGGTGCGCGACGCCGATGTGCTCCCCTACCTGATCCGGTTGTGGACCTACTACACCTCACGCGGCGACTTCTCCCAGGCGGAGGCCATCAACGATGCGGTCCAGCGCCGGACCGAGGCGGCCGGGGTGCACTTCCCGGGCGCGTCCCTCGCCCGGGGAGTGGTCGACTTCTTCCGGGGCGACTTCGTCGATGCCGTCGGCTATCTGAGCGACGCGGTGCAGACCGGCTGGACCGCCGACCTGCAGGTGCCGCCTGAGTGGACGCTGCCCAACGATCCTCGCGCGGCCGCCTTCGCCCACCTGGCGCCCTCGCTGACCATCCGGGGAGACCGGGAGGCGGCCGAGCGGGCCGCTGTGGAGGGGCTCCAGCGATCCGCCGAACTCGATTATCCGGTGGGACCGTTCAGCGCCTTGTACGTCGACTGCCTGCTCGCCGTCGCCCGTACCGTCGACGGCGATTTCGCCGGAGCGGCCGATCTCGGGCAGCGGTTGGTCAGCGTGGGCGAGCGGCACGGCTTCGCCATCTGGAGTCTCACTGGCCAGATGCAGTGCCTCTACAGCGCCGTTCAGCTCGGCGACTTCGACTGCTTGCCCGGGCTGACGCAGGCGGTGCAGTTGTGGCACCGGGTCGTGGCCGCGGACTCTTGGACTCCCTTCTGGTACGGCAGCCTTGGCTTCGGGCACCTGCGGGCGGACGCGCCCGAGGCGGCGGTGGCCGCGTTCGACCAGTCGTTGCAGATCGCCTCCGATACCGGCAGCCGCTTCTATGCCGCCGAGACGCTGCGCGGCCGCGGCGAGGCCAAACGGGCGCTCGGCGCTAGCGACGCCGAGGACGACCTGCGCGAGGCCCTGGCCCTCGCCGAGCGCCAGGGCGCGGTGCTGCTCTCGGCGCGCGCCCGCGGCGCGCTGGACCAGGACGCATGACGGCAGCCGCAGCCGAGCCACCACGCCCCGACGAAGGCAGCAAGGTCCGCAAGGTCGCGGTGCTCGGCGGCGGGATGGCCGGTCTGGCCACGGCGTGGCGACTGAGCACTGACCACCAGGCCGGCGAGCTCGAGATCACCGTCTACGAGGCGAGCTGGCAGCTCGGCGGCAAGGGGGCGAGCGGACGCGGGATGCACGGGCGCATCGAGGAGCATGGCCTGCATGTCTGGTTGGGCTACTACGACAACGCCTTCCGGCTGATCCGCGAGGTGTATGACGACCTCGACCGCCCCCGGACCGATCCGGACTCCCCGATCACGACCTGGCGGGAGGCGTTCCGTCCGGCCGGGCGGGTCGGGGTCGAGGAGCGGACCGGCCATGGCTGGCAGCATTGGGTGGCCAGCTTCAGTCCCTCCCCGGGGGAACCCGGGGACGTTCACCGTCCCGGCGGCACCGCCTCGACCAGCGAGTTCGTGCGGCGCGGGGTGCGGCTGCTGGCGGACTTCTCGACCTCGCTGCTCCAGATGCGGACTCCACCGGCGCAGCCCACCGAGACCGTCCATCGTCCGTCCTCAACCAGTGCCTCCGGATCAGACTCAACCAGCGCTTCCGGCTCAGCCCCGACGGTGGTGCTGAGCGGCTCATCGCGGCCGCCGTCGGGGCACGACTCAGCCACGACGTCGACCAGCCGTTCGGGGACTGATTTGGCGGGCTTGGTGCAGCAAGCCCAGTTCGCCACCGTGATCGCCGCGGTGGAGGCGATCCGACTGCTCGGCTCGGCCCTACCAGCCGGTGCCGCAGACGTGCTGATCGAACAGCTCGCGAGGATGCGGGCCGACCTGGATGTGGTGATCACCCGCGGCGACCCGAGTCTGCGACGTCTCGGGGAGCTGGCCGACCTGGTCGTGAGCTGCTGTCTCGGCATCGTCGCCGATGGCCTGCTCACCGACCCGGCCGGGTTCGGCGCCATCGACGACGAGGACTTCCGGGACTGGCTGCGCCGGCACGGCGCCCGGCCCGGCACCTTGGAGTCCGCCCTGGTTCGGGGCATGTACGACCTGGTGTTCGCCTACGTCGACGGGGATCGCGACCAGCCACGATTCGCGGCCGGTCTGGGTCTTTTCCTGGCCGGCAAGTTCTTCTTCGACTACCGCGGCTCGTTGTTCTGGCATCTGCAGGCCGGGATGGGCGACGTCGTCTTCGCCCCCCTTTATCAGGCGCTGCGGCGGCGTGGCGTGCGCTTCGCCTTCTTTCATCGCCTCGATCAGCTGCAGCTGGACGATGATCACCAGCGGATCTCCTCGATCATGATCACCCGGACCCATCGGCTGCACCGACCGGGCATCGACTATCAGCCGTTGATCACCTTCGGTGGGCTGTCCTGCTTCCCGGCCGAGCCGGATCTCAACCAGATGGTCGATCCCGCCGATGGGTCCGGTCCGGAGATCGTGGAGCTGCGAGCGGGTCGCGACTTCGATGTCGCGGTCTTGGCAGTTCCGCCCGGGGCGCTGGCCGGACCTTGTCAGGAGCTCGCAACGCACTCGCCATCCTGGCGGGCCATGATCGACAATGTCGCAACTGTGGCCACTCAGTCGGTGCAGCTCTGGCTCCGCCCGAGTGAATCCGAGTTGGGTTGGGATTTCCCCGCCGCCACGGTGAGTGGGTATCGGCCGCCGTTCGACACGTACGCGTCGATGACGCACTTGCTCGAACGCGAGCAGTGGCCGGTCGAGAATCGACCACGCACCCTCGGCTACTTCTGTGGCTCGCTGCGGCTGGACGACTCCGGTGCGCCAACGGCTGAGCCGGTCGCCGTGGTCAGAGCCAACGCCGCCCGCTTCATGGATGATCATGCCGGTCACTTCTGGCCGGCAGCCGCTGATCAGGACGGCTTTCGTCGGGATCTGGTGGTCGATCAGTACGTTCGGGCGAACGCCGTGGGGTCGCAGCGCTACGTACAGTCGCTGCCCGGGACGCAACGGTTCCGGTTGCAGGTGGACGAGTCGGGGATCGACAACCTGCTGCTGGCCGGCGACTGGACGAACTGCGGTCTGAACGCCGGCTGCATTGAGGCCGCGGTGCTCAGCGGCCTAGAGGCGGCCAACGTGATTCTGGGGCGGTCGTTGATGGACGATATCGCCGGCACCTGGTACGGGGTACAGGCGTGAGCCAGCCCGGGCCGGACGAGGCGAACGTGAACGAGGCCGGGCCGGACGAGACGGAGGTGGCGCAGGCGGCTGTCGCTGCCGCCGGCATCGCGTACGAACGGGTGATGAGCGGGGTCGCGGATGAGCTGGCCTCGGTGCCACCGAACCTGGAGCCGGCCGACGCACTGCGCTGGGCCGGGGATCGGCTGACCGAGCTGCTGGCCGGGTTCGCCGAGTTCCCGCTCGATCGGCTGATGGGTCTGAACGACGCTCGGCCCGGCACGGCGGAGACTGTGGCCCGCGGCGAGCCAGTCCAAGTGAGGGCCACGGCGGGGTCCTCGGCCGAGACCCGGATTTGGGTGCACGTCATCGGTCCGTTGACGCAGGCGACCGTACGGTTCAGTCTGACCGACCTCGTGCCGGCGGTCGGTGACTCCCTGCCCGGCTGCGCTGCTGCGTTCGAGCCAACGGGACTAAGCCTGCCGGCGCCTGCGGGCGCCTCGACGGTGTTGCGCTATCGCATCCCGACTGGAACCGCGCCCGGTCACTACCACGGGCTGGTGGTTGGTCGCGGGGTGGCGGACGCGGTCGTGCCGGTCACGGTGGAGGTCGTGTGAGCGTGTCGGAGGAGCAGGTCGCGCCGACGCTGGCGCGGTACGCCGAGCAGACTCGGCGAGCGATCGACAAGGTGTTCATGGACGGCGAGCCCGCCGACTACCTGTACGACCTGATCCGCGATTACGTCGGCCGGGAGGGCAAAGGACTGCGTCCGGGGCTGTTGCTGGCGACCGCCGAGGCGTGCGGCGCGTCGATCCGGTCGGCGCTTCCGGCTGCGGCTTCGTTGGAGTTGCTACACACCGCCTTCTTGATCCACGACGACATCGAGGACCACAGCAGGCTGCGCCGGGGGCAGCCGACGCTGCACGAGCTGCACGGTGCGGCGCTGGCGATCAACGCCGGCGACGCGTTGGCCAACCTGTCGGCGAGGCCGCTGATGTCGTCGGCGTTTCCTCGGTACCGGACTCGGGAGGTGCTGGCCGAGCTGCAGCTGGCGGTCCGTCAGGCCACCGAGGGGCAGGCGCTCGAACTCGGCTGGCGCCGGCACGCCGTCGTTGATCTGGCGGCGGTCGACTATCTGGAGCTGGTCGGGCGCAAGACCTGTTGGTACACCACCATGGCGCCGCTGCGGATCGGCGCCCTCCTCGGTCGGTGGCGCCCCGAAGCGGCGGCGCTGGATCGGCTGGGTTTCCTGGCCGGTTGCGCGTTCCAGATCGCCGACGACCTGCTCGACCTGCAGCCGGCGGGTCAGGCGGGAAAGGAGCCGCGAAGCGACATCACCGAGGGCAAGCGCACCCTGATGCTGATCCACCTGCTGGGCACGGTGACCGGCACCGAACGACGCTGGGTGGTGACCTACCTGTCCCGGCCGGAGGAGGATCGCCCGGCCACCGACCAGCAGCGGCTGCTGGCCATGATGCAGGCGGCGGGCAGTCTGGCGTACGCGGGAGCGTTCGCCGCCGCGCTCGCCGACGCCGCCCAGCAGGAGCTGGAACGAGCGTTCGCCGAAGTGCCGCCGTCGGCGGCCCTGGACTTCCTCCGCGCCCTCGTGGGCCATCTGGTCAGCCGCACCAGCTGACTCCTCGGCCCCCGGGTGCGCGAAGTCGCTCGGGTTCGGTGGAGTC
>JAKDLH010000091.1 GCA_030452945.1 Microlunatus sp.
GTTGGCGACCGCTTGTGGCGGCGGCGGGGAGCAGGCGCCGGCAACCGGCGAGGGGGGCGGCCAGGCCGGTGGCGCGATCGTCATCAAGGGCTGCACCCCGGAGAACCCGTTGATTCCCGGCGCTACCAGCGAGACCTGTGGTGGCAACGTGATCGATGCGTTCACCAGCAAACTGGTGCACTACAACACCGAGACCGCGGCTCCGGAGATGGATATCGCCGAGAGCATCGAGTCCTCCGACAACCAGAATTTCACCGTCAAGCTGAAGCCGAACTACAAGTTCCAGGACGGCACGGACGTGAAGGCCAAGAACTTCGTCGACGCCTGGAACTACACGGCGTACGGTCCGAACGGCCAGGCTGGCTCCTACTTCATGGCCACCATCGATGGCGTGTCGGACATGCAGTGCGGATCGGATGCTGACGGTGCGGCCGATTGCGAGGGTAAGCCGCCGAAATCCAAGAAGGCCTCCGGTCTGAAGGTCGTCGACGACACCACTTTCACCATCAAGACCTCCGAGAAGGTCTCCAATCTGCCGATCCGGTTGGGCTACTCGGCGTTCGCCCCGCTGCCGGACTCGTTCTTCGACGACCCCAAGGCTTTCGAGGACAAGCCGATCGGTTCCGGTCCGTTCCAGGTCGACTCCATCAGCAACACCGAGATGGTGCTGAGCAAGTTCGCCGACTACTCCGGGGCGTACAAGCCGAAGGTCGACAAGATGACCTTCCGGATCTACCAGAGCGATGAGGCGGCCTACATCGACGTGGTCGCGAACAACCTGGACTACACCGACAACATCCCGCCCGACAACCGAGTCGACGAGCAGTACAAGAGCGACCTGCCGGACCGCAACCTGGTCCGCGAGGCGGGGCGGTTCGCGAGCATCACGTTCTCCCCGACCGATCCACAGATCAAGGGCAACGACAAGCTCCGCAAGGCGCTCTCGATGGCGGTGGATCGCAACCTGATCGCCCAGCAGATCTTCGGCAACACCGTCAAGCCCGCCGACGGCTGGGTGTCGCCGGTGGTCGACGGCTACAAGCCCGGTGTGTGCGGTGAGTGGTGCATCTACGACGCGGCCAAGGCCAAGAAGCTCTACGAGGAAGCGGGCGGCTACAAGGGGATCCTGTCCCTGACCATCAACGGCGACGGAGGGCACGGACCCTGGGCCGAAGCCGCCTGCAACTCGATCAAGAACGCCACCGGGGCCGACTGCCGGGTCAACACGCTGCCGGACTTCGCCCAGTTCAACAAGTACGTGGACAGCGGCAAGTGGAAGGGCATGATCCGCAGCGGCTGGCAGATGGACTACCCGTCGATCGAGAACTTCTTGGCCCCGCTCTACGCCAAGGGTGCGGACTCCAACTGGTCGAAGTACGACAACCCGGACTTCGACGCCAAGCTGGCCGAGGCGGCGGCGGCCAAGACCCCAGAAGAGGCCAACACCCTCTACCAGGAGGCCGAGGCCATGCTGGCCGTAGATCTGCCCACCGCGCCGATGTGGTACCCGGCCACGGTGGTCGGCTTCTCCGACAAGGTGACCGACGTGAAGGTCAACGCGTTCGGAGTGCTGGACTACAGCGCCATCTCGCTGAAGTAGGAATTACGAAGTAGGTCGGTCCGCCGGACAACCCGGCGGGCCGACCTCTATAATGACCGGTAGGCCTCCCCGCTTCGAAGGAGAATGCGCATGGGTCAGTACGCGATCCGCCGGATCCTGCAGATGATCCCCGTCGTTCTGGGCACCACCTTCATCATCTACGCCAGCGTCTTCGCCCTCGGCGACCCGACGGTAGGCCGGTGCGGGGAGCGGGCGTGTCCGCCGGCCTACATCGCCGCCTTCAACGCCGAGTACAACTTGGACAAGCCGCTGCTGGTGCAGTACGCGCTCTATCTGGGCAAGCTGATGCACGGTGACCTGGGCACCAGCTTCTACGGCAATTCGGTGGCCACCGAGCTGGCCAACCGGTTCCCGACCACCATCAAGCTCGCGGCCATCGCGGTGTTCTTCGAGGCGGTGATCGGCATCGCCGCCGGCATCGTCGCGGGGGTTCGCAAGGGCCGGTTCATCGACAGTCTGGTGATGGTTTCGACGCTGGTGGTGATCTCCATCCCGGTGTTCGTGATCGGCACCTTGGCGCAACTGGTGTTCGGCATCAAGCTGGGCTGGTTCCCGGTGACGGCAACCCAGGGCACTTTGTGGCAACTGCTAATGCCCGGATTCGTGCTGGCCGCGTTGTCGCTGGCCTACGTCGCCCGACTGACCCGGACCAGCTTGGTGGAGAATCTGCGGGCCGACTACGTGCGCACAGCCAAGGCGAAGGGACTGAGCCGCAATCGGGTGATCGCGGTGCACACCTGGCGTAACTCGCTGATCGCCGTCGTCACCTTCATCGGCTTGGACATCGGCGGGCTGATGGGTGGCGCGGTGGTCACCGAGCGGATCTTCAACATCAACGGCGTCGGCAGCTACATCTTCCGCAGCATCAACCAGAAGGACGCGACCGCGGTGGTCGGCGCCATCACCGTGCTCGTCCTGATCTACCTGGCGGTCAATCTGTTGGTCGACTTACTCTACGGAGTCCTGGACCCGAGGATCAGCCATGACTGACCAGCAGAGCTCAGAGAAAGACGTCATCGCCCGCGACGTCGCCGAGGACAGCACCACCGCCGGCATCGAGCCGGGAGTCGAGGAAGTCAGCATCAAGGGCCGCTCACTGGCCTCCGACGCCTGGATCGAGCTCAAACACAATCCGCTCTTCTGGGTCTCCGCGGTGCTGATCGTGTTCTTCGTGACGATGGCGATCTTCCCGCAGCTGTTCACCAGCACCGACCCGGACTACGCTGACCTGGCCCGGGCCCGCGAGGTGCCGTCGCCAGCGGCATGGTTCGGGATGGACTCCCAGGGGTACGACGTCTACGCCCGGACCATCTACGGTGCCCGCGCCTCGATCATGGTCGGGCTCGGCGCCAGCGTGTTCGTGCTGATCATCGGGCTGGTGATGGGTGTCATCTCCGGGTTCGCGGCCGGCTGGCTCGACGCCGTGCTCTCCCGGTTCGGTGAAATCTTCATCGCCATCCCCCTGCTGCTCGGCGGCATCCTGCTGCTGACCATCTACCCCAACCGGGCCGGGGACCCCTATCTGCTGATCGTCGGCAAGATCGTCTTCGTGATCTCGTTGCTGGCCTGGCCGCGCATCATGCGCATCATGCGGTCCTCGGTGATCCAGGTGAAACCCACCGAATACGTGATGGCCGCCCGCGCCCTCGGGGCTACCCCGCTGCGCCTGATCAAATCCCACATCATGCCCAACTCGATCGCCCCAGTGATCGTGGTGGCCACCATCGACCTGGGCGCCTACATCGCCGTCGAGGCGACACTGTCGTTCCTAGGCATCGGCCTGCAGCCGCCGGCGATCTCCTGGGGCCTGGCCATCTCGCAGGCCTCCGGTCTGGGATCGGTGCGCAACGCTCCCCACATGCTGATCTTTCCCAGCATCGCCCTTTCGCTCACCGTGCTGTCGTTCATCCTGCTGGGCGACGCGGTCCGCGACGCCCTCGATCCGAAGCTGCGCTGAGAGGAGTATCCGATGGCACGAGCAGTCGAGGAGCTGGAGTTGGGACCCCGCTCCGAGCAGTGGCAACCCACCGACGGCCGCCTGCTGGACGTCGACGACCTGTTCGTGGAGTTCCGCACCCGCGACGGCGTGGCCAGGGCCATCAACGGCGTCTCGTTCTCTCTGGACGAGGGGGACACGCTGGCCATCCTCGGCGAATCCGGATCCGGCAAGTCCGTCACCGCGCAGGCGATCATGGGCATCATCGACTCCCCGCCGGGGTTCATTACCGGGGGGGAGATCCGCTACTGCGGCACCGACATCTTGACTCTGTCGGAGGAGAAGCGGCGGGCCATCCGCGGTCCGGAGATCTCGATGATCTTCCAGGACGCGCTGTCCGCGCTGAACCCGGTGTTCCCGGTGGGGTGGCAGATCGCCGAGATGTTCCGGATCCACCGCGGCACCAACAAGTCCGACGCCCTGGACGCCGCGGTCACGCTGATGGATCGGGTGTCGATACCTGGAGCGCGGCAGCGGGTTAAGTCCTTCCCGCACCAGTTCTCCGGCGGGATGCGGCAGCGGATCATGATCGCGGTGGCGATCGCGCTGGACCCGGCGGTGCTGATCGCCGACGAGCCCACCACCGCCTTGGACGTCACCGTTCAGGCTCAGATCATGGGTCTGCTCAAGGAGCTCCAAGAAGAGCGGAAGATGGGTTTGATCTTGATCACCCACGACCTCGGTGTGGTCGCCGACGTGGCCGACCGGATCGCGCTGATGTATGCGGGGCGGATCGTGGAGCGGGCCGGCGTGTTCGACCTGTACCGTCGCCCGGCCCATCCGTACGGTGAGGGTTTGCTGGAGTCGATTCCCCGGCTGGACCAGAAGGGTGAGGAACTGTCGGCGATCAAGGGCCTGCCGCCGAACCTGACCCGGATCCCGCCGGGCTGCCCGTTCAACCCACGCTGTCGCTACGCTCAGGACGTGTGCCGGGTCGATCCGCCGCCGCCGCTGCGCGAGGTGGCCCCCGACCGGGTGGCGGCCTGTCACTTCGCCGAAGACGTCTTGGCCGGAGAGGCGGTGCGAACCGATGTCCGCTGAGCCGATAGCGAACCAGACGCCGACCAAGGCCCGGGGGGAGGTGGTGCTGGAGGTCGAGGACCTGGTCAAGCATTACCCGATCAAGGCGGGCGTGTTCCGGCGGACCGTCGGCCACGTTAAGGCCCTGGACGGGGTGTCCTTCCAGCTCTACAAGGGCGAGACGCTCGGTATCGTCGGGGAGTCCGGCTGTGGCAAGTCGACCCTAGGCCGGACCCTGATGCGGCTGGAGGAGCCGACCGCCGGGAAGGTCACCTTCGACGGGATCGACATGTACGCGCAGAAGGGCGGCGCGATGCGTCGGCTGCGTCGCGATATCCAGATCGTGTTCCAGGATCCGTACACGTCCCTCAACCCGCGGATGACCGTCGGTGACATCATCGGCGAGCCGTTCGACATTCATCCCGACGTGGTGGGGAAGAGTGGTCGCAAGGTACGGGTCCGCGAGCTGCTGGATCTGGTCGGCCTCAACCCCGAGCACATCAACCGCTATCCGCACCAGTTCTCCGGCGGCCAACGGCAGCGGATCGGCATCGCCCGGGGACTCGCGCTGAACCCGAAGGTGATCATCTGCGATGAGCCGGTGTCCGCGCTGGACGTGTCGGTGCAGGCTCAGGTGGTCAATCTGTTGGGTGAGTTGCAACGAGAGTTCGGGCTGGCCTACGTCTTCATCGCGCACGACCTGTCGGTGGTCCGCCACATCTCCGACCGGGTCGGGGTGATGTATCTGGGCAAGCTGGTCGAACTGGGTGACGAGGCCCAGATCTACGCCCGCCCCACGCACCCGTACACCCAGGCCCTGCTCTCAGCGGTTCCGGTACCAGATCCCACCTTGCGCGAGGCACGGGAACAGATCGTGCTCACCGGGGACGTACCGAGTCCGGCCAACCCGCCCAGCGGCTGCCGGTTCCGCACCCGGTGCTGGAAGGCCCAGGAGATCTGCAGCGTCGAGGAGCCGCCCCTAATCCCGCGTCCCGACGGGACCTCGGAACACGACTCGGCCTGTCACTTCGCCGAGCCCAAAGCCGTCTTCTGAGCCCGGCTGCTGTCCAGGCCTGCCGATGAGGGCGAGCAGACGAGACTCGAGTCGACCGTAGCCCGAGGGCTTTTCGACCGGGCCCTAGGTCGGACGTAAGGTGAACGCCGTGACTTCGGCCGATTCCGTCCGCCCTGACCATCGTCTGATGCTGGTGCACGCCCACCCCGACGACGAGTCGATCAACAACGGGGCCACCATGGCCCGCTACGTCGACGAGGGGGCTCAGGTCACTCTGGTCACGTGCACCCTCGGTGAGGAGGGTGAAGTACTGGTGCCCGATCTCGAGCATCTGGCGGCCGAGCACGGCGACGAACTCGGGTCGCATCGGCTCGACGAACTGAACCGGGCCATGGCGGCGCTCGGCGTCACCGACTTCGTCCGACTGGGCGGTGATTACCGGTTCCGCGACTCGGGCATGGCCTGGGCCGACGACGGAACCGCGACCGCACGGGACATGCTGCGGGAGGGAATCTTCTGGACCACCGACCTGTTGGTCGCGGCCAACGAGCTGGTGCGGTTGATCCGAGACCGCCGACCACACATCCTCATCACCTACAACGAGATCGGCGGCTACGGGCACCCCGACCACATCCAGGCCCACCGGGTGGCGATGTACGGCTACCAGCTCGCGGCGATGCCGCACTACCGGCCGGACCTGGGCGAGGCCTGGCAGGCCGATCGAGTGCTGTGGACCACGATCAGCGAGTCCCGCCTCCGCGAGGGACTTCGGGTCTTGCGCGCCGCCGGCGACTCCACGACGTTCGCCGGCCTGGACCCGGACGGACCGATGGGTCCGATGGCGGCGCCGGACGACGCGATCGCGGTCGAGGTCGACGGGAGCGCGTGGGTCGGGCGGAAGCTCGACGCGATGCGGGCGCACGCCACCCAAATCACCGCTGACGGTCAGTTCTTCACCAGCGCCGCCGTCCTCGGCGACTCGATGTGGTCCCACGAGTACTATCGGCTGGCGGCGGGAACGCCGTATCCGCAGGCCCCGGGGTGGGCCGACGACCTGTTTGTCGGTCTGTCTTGAGCCTCTCCCCGGAGGACTTCCGGGACGCTCTGGCGCACTGGAGCAGTGGGGTCGCGGTGCTCACCGCGCGCTGGCAGGAGCGCAACTACGCGATGACGGTGACCTCCTTCTCCTCGGTCTCCCTGGATCCGCCGCTGGTGCTGGTCTGCGTTGGCAAGCGGGCAGGTCTGCACCCCCCGATCGCCGCCGGGGCCGCTTGGGCCATCTCGGTGCTCGCTGCCGACCAGGGTGACCTGGCCCGCTGGTTCTCATCCTCCGGTCGGGAATACCACACCCAGTTCGACGGCGTCGTCACCGTCGACGCTGCGAGTTCTGGAGCTCCCGTGCTGGCTGGTTGTCTGGTCTGGCTCGACTGCCGGACCGTAGCCCGGCACGACGCGGGCGACCACACCATCGTGGTCGGTGAGGTTGCCCACACCGGCACGCTCAGCCGGACCGCCGAACCGGCCCAGAAATCGCCCAGCCCAGAACCTCTCACGTACTATCGCAGGGCCTTCAGTGATGTCTGGTCACCGAGGTAATCCCTGTTCGTTTGAGATGGGGTGAGTCGTGCCGGTGAGCGGTCCGCCGCCGCGTGCCGCCGCCCTAGTGAGGTTTGTTCGTGAGCAGCCCATCCGAGCCCGCCGGAGTCCCGGGGTCTAAACGCGTTGGCGTCATCGCGGCCGTGGTGGCCGGCACGTTTGTCGTACTGGTCGGGGTGGCCTACCTCGTTGCATACCTGGTGGCCGGGGACAAGGTGCCCAAAGACGCGGTGGTCGCCGGGGTTGAGGTCGGCGGCCTGAGCACCGCACAGGCCGCCGAGAAGCTGCAGGCTGAGTTGGCCGAGCCGGCATCCGCTGCCATCAAGGTGACGGTGGCGGACGAGAAGGGCAAGATCTCGCCCGCCCATGCCGGCCTGAGCGTCGACTACGCGGCCAGTGTCGAACGGGCCGGGGGCGGTCGCAGCCTGGATCCCCGCCACATTTGGCAGGTGCTGACCGGCGGGTCAGCCACGCCAGCCGTGATCACCACCGACGACGCGAAACTGAGGGCTGCCGTGTCGGGACTCGCGAGTGAGGTGGACCGCACGGAGAAGAACGCAGACCTGTCCTTCGACCAGGCCAAGATCGTGCGAGTCAAGGCCCGGGACGGCATCACCTTGAACCAGCGGCGGGCGGCGTCGGCGATTGAGGCCGCTTACCTCACCGCCCCCGGCCGGGTCGAACTGACAGCCGACATCACCAAACCCGAGATCACCACCGCCGAGGTCGACGAGCTGGCGAAGACGTACGCGAAGCCGGCGGTCTCCGGTCCCGTCACGCTCCAGACTGGCGCCGCCGGTGACTTCGACGTGACCCCGTCGATGATCGGCCGCTCGATCAGCTTCACCGCGGCCGACGGGACGCTGCGACCGGAACTGGACGCCAAGAAGCTCCGCGAGGTCGCCGACGACGCAGTCTCGACAGTGGCGCTGAAGAAGCCGAAGGACGCGACCGTACGGCTCGTCGACGGGGAGCCGAAAGTCATCCCGGCGGTCAACGGCACGACCATCAGCGCCGACGATCTGGCGGCGGCTGTCGAGCCGGTGCTGACCAAGACCGGTAAGCAGCGGACGGCGGATGTGCGGCCGACAGTGGCCAAGGCGAAGTTCTCGACTGCGGAGGCCGAAAAGCTCGAGATCAAGCGGGTGACCGGTCAATTCACCACCTACTTCCCGTACGCGAACTACCGCAACGTCAACCTCACCCGGGCCGCGAAGCTGATCAACAACACCGTGCTGAAACCGGGCGACACCTTCTCGCTGAACCGGGTCGTCGGCGAGCGGACCGCGCAGAACGGATTCGTGGCCGGCTACATCATCAAGGGTGGCAAATTCTCCAAGGAACTCGGCGGCGGCGTTTCGCAGAGCGCGACGACGACGTACAATGCCATGTTCTTCGCCGGTCTGAAGGACATCCAGCACCAGCCGCACACCCTTTACATCGACCGCTACCCGGCAGGGCGGGAGGCCACCGTCGCCTGGCCGTCGCTGGACCTGAAGTTCGAGAACGATACGAAGTACGGCGTGCTGGTCCAGGCCTATGTCAAGAAGGCGTCCCCCGGCGTCAAGGGATCGATCACGGTGAAGATGTGGTCGACCAAGACCTACGACGAAGTCGACTCCTCCAAGCTGGCCCGTTCGAACTACACCACGGGCCGCGACATCACCGACGGCGATCCGAACTGCGAATCGCAGGCGCCGGTCCAGGGTTTCGACGTCAACTACTCGCGGATCTTCCGCAACGACGGCAAGGTCGTGAAGACCGAGAAGTTCTTCTGGCGGTACTCACCGACTGATCGGATCATCTGCACCTAGTCCGCCCGTCGCTGCTAAGTCTGTCCTGGTTGGCGGGACCCGTCGTTTGCGTGCAATCGAACGGAAACGGAGGTCCGAGCTGGCTGTGGGGTGGTCGTTTGCGTGCAATTGAACGGAAACGGTGGTCTGTGTCGGCTGTGGGTGGTCGTTTGCGTGCGATTGAACGGAAACGGTGGTCCGAGTCGGCTGTGGGTGGTCGTTTGCGTGCAATCGAGTGCAGACGTCACCCAAGGGACCGTCAGGAAGATCCGCTAGCGCATCAGTGCGATCGCCCGCAGCGTGGGTCGACGCTGGACTGCGATGCCGAGGACGACGGAGAAGATCGTGGCCGAGAACACCAGGATCAGCACGATGCGAGCGTGCTGCCACGCGGCCTCAAGCAGGTCATCCCAGTGGTCGACGACGTAGACAACCAGTCGATTGTGCGTCCATGGATGGTCGTTCCTCTGTTCGTTGGCCCGACCAGACATGGCGACTCAGCCCCGCCGGAGCTTTTTCCTAACCAGACGGAGGCTGGATCCGTTACCTGTTCACGACCTGCGGGCCGGCCTGGACACCCGTTTCGTGACTTTCTCAGCCTGGTGCGGAGCGTCCAGATGACGGTAGCTGTGGTGGCGGACGAATCCCAGCCCCGCGTACGCCGTGTGCGCACCGTCGTCGTCCGCCGCGACCTTCAGATAGGCGTTCCGCGCGCCGTACCGAGCGGCCCAGTGGCCGAGCGCGCGCGTCATCGCGGCGGTCAGGCCCGCACGGCGATGAGTGCTCTCGGTCCAGACCGTGGTGATACCGAACCAGGGACCGCTGACGTGTCCGCGAGCGATCGCCACGTGCTCACCGTCCCGGCCGAGGACCGCCGCGTAGGCCCGCGGCGGGTGCCCGTCCAGGAGCATCCGCAACAGTTCAGGGTCGGTGTCGTTCGGTCTGCTTCTCGAGAACGCCCGCCACCATGCCTGGTCCAGGGTCTCGCCGACGACCACGCACGGGTCGGGGAGGTCGTCACCCAACAAGGTGGTCAGGCGGGTCACGAGCACCTCGACCGGCACCGACACCGGGCGCCAGCCCAGCCCGGTCAGGTCGGCGTCCACCTCGGAGCCGATGATCACCTGGGCTCGCGGCGCGATGTCGTGCTCGGCGGCGTACCGGACCACCCGGGCTGCCGCGTCCGAGATCGGCAGACCGGGGTCGCCGACCGCCAGGGCTGAGTTGGCCCGGTCGGTGAATCCGCCGGCGGCCCGTAGAGTCCATTCGCCCAGCGGCTCGCTGAGCGCAACCCAGCCCGGCAGCGCGGCCCGCTCGAGTTCCGCAGCCGGGGTGCGCCGCGGATCCGGCCCGCCGCGGGCCGTGGGAACCCGTTTGGCCAGGATCACCGATCCCCGCTCGACCCGGATCTGTGCCCCACCCTCGATCTCCAGCAGCGGATCGGGAACCGTACCGATCACCCAACCGATCACGTCGGTGGCCGAACCGTCTGCCAACCGACGACGGAGCACCCACCGCTCACCGGGTCGCGCCCGGTCGAGTGCGATGTCCATCACCGGGAGGCCCTCCTCGTCGGGTTGGGCGAAGCGCGATACTGGTGTCGTGCCGCTACTAGTGTCACAGCCGCGCGACGGGCGCACCCACTCCGGCACCGCGGCCACGCAACAACCAGGAATTGAGGAGAGTCTCTCGTGACGTACGTCATCGCGCAGCCCTGTGTGGATCTGAAGGATCTCGCGTGCGTGGAGGAGTGTCCGGTCGACTGCATCTACGAGGGCAAGCGGATGCTCTACATCCACCCCGACGAGTGTGTCGACTGCGGTGCCTGTGAGCCGGTCTG
>JAKDLH010000005.1 GCA_030452945.1 Microlunatus sp.
GTGGACGGCGAAGCGATCGGAGTGTCGATCACCCTGGCCGGCTGCTCGGCGGTGGGTTGGCTGGGTAGTGTTCACCGCTCCTACCGGCACACGCAAGCGAGTGCGGCCTTGGTGTGGGACGCGATCTGCTGGGCCAGCGCTCAGGGGTGTGCGTCGCTGGACATGGGCGCAGCCCCTCACCCCGGGATCGCCGAATACAAGCGCAAATTCCGGCCGCGCATCGAGGAGCACCTGGTGGGGCGCTGGGAAGCCGCAGGTCTGGTCGCCCTCCGTCGGCTGAGGCACGCGCGCGACGAACGCCCGAGTCCGCACGTGGCGGCGCAGAAGAGCCCGTAAGTCGGTCCCCCCGCCCGGCGCGATGTTGGCGGCAGAGGACGCGATGTCGGCGGCAAAGGAATCGTCGAACTCCGACGTCGAGAGTCGGGCGCCACGTCTATCGCAGCCACGCAGTGACGGCGAGCGCGGACAATTGCAGCCAAGGCAGCGCTCCGGCCGTCAGCGAAGCGCTTGTCCCCCAACGAGCTCGCCCGCTCCCCACATGGTGCCTATATGTAGGTCAGGCGTCGTCACTCATGATCACGTCTGGAATGTGAAATCCCTTGTCACAGAGCATTTGTGGTCACCCGTGTTCACTGATGATCACCTATCGCTTCTAAACCCTGGTCGCAGGTTCGAATCCCGCTGGGGCGCCACGCAAGACACCCTACTCAGACGCGGTTTGACCAGGAACGACCGATAGGGATAGGTGCTCTTGACCGGCATCAGACTGCACCGACTGAGGTCGAGAACCGATAGGGAGGCGCTGTCGGCACATCGGTCTCAGGCCTTGGCAGCTTCCGCGGCACGGTCGGCTATGGCCTCTCCGGCACCCTCGTACAGGTGTACCACCACGTCGATGCCGAGCGCTTCGAGCTCCTCGATGTCCTCGCGGTATAAGGCGATTGCCGCGATGGTCGTGTCGGCGTACCCGATGCTGCGCAGCTGTCGGAGGGCCTCGATGTTGGCATGTTCGGACGGCATCGCCAGCACGATCATTTCAACTACTCCACGGGCTTCCACGCGAGTCCAGAAGTCGAAGTCCGTGGCATCCCCGTCCACCACGTTCAGTCCATCCTGCTTGAGCGTCCGCATCCGGTACGGGTCGTGCTCGACACCCAGTACGCGGTAACCGTGTTGCTCTACCAGCTGCCGGTATGTCATGGAGCCAACTCGACCCATCCCCAGTACCAGCGCGTTGGCGTCGCCGACGTCGATTGGCCGGTCCTCCGGGTGAATTTTGTGCGGCGGTCGCGCCGGCAGCCGCGACGCGAATCGTGAGGCGGCAGATACCCCACGCGGGTTGAACACCGCAGAGATGACAAACCCGGCCGAGAGCGCGATCACCAATGACATCAACCAGTGCGACGACAGCCAACCGGTCTGCACGCCGAGGGCTGCCACGATGAGGGCGAATTCGGAATAGTTCGATAACAACAACGCGGAAAGTACACTCGTACGGTTCCGCATCCCGACCGCCCAGAGGATCAGCCAGTACATGACGGCCTGTGCTGGAAGCAGTAACACCAGCAGCAGGCCGATTGCGACGTTCGCCATGGTGGGCAGTCCTTGGAAACCGACTGAGACAAAAAACCCAACCAGCAGCAGCTCCTTGACGGTAAACAGAGTGTGCGACAACTGCTCCGAACCTGGCCGTGGTGCCAGAATCAATCCCATGATCAGCGCCCCTAGGCTGCCCGACAGGCCCAGCCACTCGAAAAGCGCGTAGCCCGGAATGAGCGCCATTGCGACCCCGAACAAGGCACCCAACTCCCCATGGCCGAGGCGATACCAGTTCTTCGTCAGCCACATCAATACGGGGATCAGCACAATCAGCCCGAGCGAGTAGACCCGGGGTGCCACACCGCTGGAGATCGAGATGACGGCGACCGCTGCGATGTCCTGCAGGATCAACACGCCGATACAAATGTTGCCGTAGAGCGCCTGCTCATCGCCACGGTCCTGCAAGATCTTGATCACGAAGATTGTTGATGAGAACGACAGCACCAGTGACAATGTCGCCAGCACCCCAAGGCTCTCCGGTGCGAAGGCCCCCAACGCACTGATGCCTGCCAGGAAACCCGTCCCGATCAATGTCATGACGAGCATGTGAGCGCCCGCGGTTAGCCACACCGCCCGGTCCAATAGCGCGCGCAAGTCCAGCCTTAGTCCAATCGCGAAGAGCATGAGTGTCACACCGATGTCGGCCATCAGGGATAGCTCCTCGATGGGCTGCACGCGCATCGCGTTCAAGGCGAAGCCGGCCGCCAGGAACCCGATCAGGGGAGGCATGCGTACCACCCACGCCAGCAGCCCACAGCCGAAGATCACGACCAGATAGGTGACGACAAGAGTCATGGGGAGATCCTCACATACGGGATATCGATCATGACGGCCTTGCTCGCCAGCAGGCAAGCTCACTGGAATCCTTATCAGTAACGCTTCGCTCGGCGCCGGGGACCGCCGGCTACAGGGAAGAGCAGGCGCCTCGCGCGTCGACTGCGCAACAGTGAACATGAAGCCATCGACGATGCGTTCCCACCTTGGGACGGGCGCGTTGCCGGTCACCGGCTGATCTTGCCAATCCCGAGCGGAATGGTCTACTGGCTCTACGAGTTTGAGCGGGGTGCCGCCTGCTCATGCTGCTGACCATCGGAGTCGGGTGACCGCGATGTGGGTCAGGATACGACGCTGATAGTTGATCATGTTCGGCGAAGCCGCAGCCGACCCGTTTGGTCTGTTTGATGATCCGGTTGAACCCTTCGGTCCGAGCATTCGTGATCCCGGTGGTGAGCGCGACCAGCACGGCCGGCCACCAGCGTTCGATGGTGCCGGCGAGCCGGGTCGCTTCGGGCAGGTGGGCCTCGATCACGGTCTGGTAGAAGTCGGCCAGCGCCAACCGGGTCTTCGACGGCTCGGACTGTCTCAACAGCATCCTGAGTCGTTCTTTGACGGCCCCCCGAGCGATCAGCGCGGTCCCGGCCCGGAGGCGGGGCGAGGACCCAGTCCTCGGGTCCCTCATCGTGATGTACGTGCTGATCCTGGCGATCGTGGGTCCGATCATCACCCGACTGGTCGACTCCCCTTCGGTCACCCGGTTGCTGACCACCAGCAACCCCTGGCGTCCGCAGCGCACCGGAACCACCTGAGTGGCCCAGTGGGAAGTCGCTCGGGTTTGAGGTTGTCGCTCGATCTGCAGCTGGAGCGACTCCGTTGAACCCGAGCGACTTCGAAAGAGAGCGGGTGTGTAGATTGTCGTGCTTCGCCAGCCCAACGGAGGTTCCGTGCCGATGCCCGAGGACAAGACCGGGGACACCGGTACCGCCGACCGGATGACGCAGGCGCGAAGGCGGACCGCAGAGGCCGGTCTGGATGCGCTGCTGATCTCACCGGGTTCAGATCTGCGCTATCTGACCGGGTACGACGCCTTACCCCTGGAACGACTGACCTGCCTGGTGCTCCCCGCCGAGGGCGATCCGGTATTGGTCGTGCCGGCGCTGGAGCGTCCGGCCGCCGAGCAGTCACCCGTTGGTTCGATCGGGGTGCAGATCGAATCGTGGAACGAGACCGACGATCCGTACGCTCTGGTCGCCTCGCTATTGCCAGACGCCCGGCGGATCGCCGTCGACAACCACATGTGGGCGGAGAAGGTGCTCCGGTTACGCGCGGTCATGCCGGACGGGCAGCAAAAGCTGGCCGGCGACGTACTGAAGGAACTCCGGATGCGGAAGTCGTCGGCAGAGCTGCAGGCCCTCCGCGACGCGGGCGCGGCGATCGATCGGGTGCACGCCCGCATACCCGAGTGGCTGCGAGCCGGCCGGACCGAGCGCGCGGTCGGCGCCGACATCGCGGAGGCGATCCGCGCCGAAGGACATGCCACAGTCGACTTCGTGATTGTCGGCTCCGGCCCGAACGGTGCCAGCCCGCATCACGAGCTCTCCGACCGAGAGATCCGAGCCGGAGATCCGGTCGTTGTCGACATCGGCGGCACGACTGCCGCCGGCTACTGCTCCGACTCGACCCGCACGTACGTGGTCGGTGAGCCGCCGGAAGATTTCTTGGCCTACTACGAGGTCCTCGAACGCGCCCAAGCCGCATCCGTCGACGCCGTACGTCCCGGCGTCACCTGCGCAGCAGTCGACGCCGCCGCACGCGACATCATCACCGACGCCGGATACGGCGAGCGATTCCTGCACCGCACCGGCCACGGGATCGGCCTGGAGACCCACGAGGACCCCTACATCGTCGCCGGCAACGACCTGCCGCTGGAGCCGGGGATGGTGTTTTCAGTGGAACCCGGCATCTACTTCGCTGGCCAGCACGGCGCCCGAATCGAGGACATCGTCGCCTGTACGGCCGACGGCGTGGAGCCGTTCAACCTGAGGTCGCACGAGCTGGTGATCATCGACGCCTGAGCCAGGTCGATCGGCACGGTCTTGGCGTCGGCGAACCCCGCCGCAATAGGCCGCGACAAAAGTCACCCAGACCCGGCGGACGGCGAAGACACACCATCGAGGTGGCGCCCCCAGCAGGATTCGAACCTGCGACACAGGGTTTAGGAAACCCTTGCTCTATCCCCTGAGCTATGGGGGCCGCGCGACAGGATCGAGGCCTTCACGTCCCGGAACGCGCCCAGGCTACCGGCCGACATTCCCCCGGCCCACAGGTGCACGGCCGCATAAAAAAACTGGCACCCGCTCGAGGAGTTCGCACCCATCCCTAGCGGTGCGAACTGGCCCCAACGGTGCGAACCGGTTATCGCGCGCGGTGCGAAGAGTCCTAGCGTGGGAGCTGCTTGAGGGCGCCGGTGACGGCGCAGGAACTACTCACCTCAGCGCCCTGATCGGGCGGAGAGGTCAGTTGTCGCTGTGCTGAGCCTGGAGCTCGGCGACTTGCTTATGCACCTCGACCATGTCCAGCTCCTTGACCTTGCCGATGATCTCCTTCAGCTGCGGACCCGGCAACGCACCGGCCTGATTGAAGACCAGCACGCCTTCGCGGAACACCATCAGGGTGGGGATTCCCTCGATCCCGAGCTGACCGGACAGGGCCTGGTTGGCGTCGGTGTCGAGCTTGGCGAAGGTGATCTCGCTGTGCTCCTCGGACGCCTTCTCGTAGATGGGCGCGAACCGCTTGCACGGTCCACACCAGTCGGCCCAGAAGTCGACCAGCACGATGTCGTTGGTGGTGACCGTCTGCTCGAAGCTGTCGGCGTTGATGTCGATCGTCGCCATGGTTCTTGGTTCTCCTTGGTCTGTCAGGGTCCCCCGGATGGTGACCGGGTACCCCAAGGTGAACGGGGCGTACCCTCCGCTCTATTCCCCGGCCCTGCCCACGACCACTGCCGTCAGCGCCCGAAATCGAGAGCTATTTGATGGCGACTACGCGTCGCATCGGAATGGTGATGTCGACCGAGCCTTTGCGCTCGACCCGATCCTGCAGGAGCTCGATGGCCGACTCGACCCGCGACCAGCGGGTCTGCGGAAGGTACAGCGCGGACATGACCAACTCGGCGTCCGCCCGGGAGGCGACGGTGAAGCGATACCGCTCTCGAGCATCTTCGACCCGGCGCAGATCGTACGCCTTCAGCGTTTTTTTGAAACCCGCAAGCTCGACCGGACCAGGGAACTGGGGTTTGGCCCGCAGCCGGGCGTTGATCCGAGCCAGGACCCGCAGATCGGTCGGTGACAGGGGCCGGATGGCGGGGGCGATCGCGGCGAGCACCCCGCCGGGGCGCAGCACCCGGACGATCTCGGCCATCAGCGCGTCGAGCGGGGTGATCACCACCAGCCCGATGGAGCTGGTCACCGCGTCTATGGACCCGTCTCGAAACGGCAGGCGCAGGCCATCGGCGCGCAGCCACGGACCGGGACCCCGTTCGGCGGCAAGCTGCAACTCAGCGGCTGAAATGTCCAAGCCGATCACCGTCCGACCGGGACCAGCCAGTTGACGCGACATCGGACCCGAACCGCAGGCCAGATCGAGCACCGTGGTGGCCGGGCCGCCGACGGCCCGGGCGAGCCAGCGGTACGGGGTGTGGTCACCGCCGACCGCACGGGACAGGACCGACTCGACGATGCCGGCCCGGTCGCGGTGGAACTTCGCCAGGTACTCGGGCCAGTCGATGTCGTCGTCACTCATCTAGTGGTCAACTCCGGACCATCGGGTGGCCATCTACGCCCGGCTCACGAACAGGTGGGTCGCGGCTTCACGGTCGATCTCGCAGCCGGGCGCCCCGTCCGGGGTGAGCCGCACCCCGAGCCCGCCAGCTTCGGCGAGCACCCAGACGCCGGGCTGGATGCCGGCCTGACGAAGGGTGCCCATCATCTCGACGTCCTTCTGGATCTCCTCGCTCATCCGGTGGATGACCACGGAGATGCTGGCCTCAGCGGATTCCTGGACCACCGAGGCGAGTTGCTCGTTGCCGGCCCGGAACTCCTCCATCACACCCTCCACACCGAGTTCGTCCAGGCCCGGGATCGGGTTGCCGTACGGGGACTCGGTCGGTGAGTTCAGCAGGTCGACCAGCTTGCGCTCGACGTCCTCGGAGATCACGTGCTCCCAGCGACAGGCCTCGTCGTGCACCAGTTCCCAGTCCAGCCCGATGATGTCGATCAGCAGCCGTTCCGCCAACCGGTGCTTGCGCATCACCCGGGTAGCTCGCGCCTGGCCTTCGGCGGTCAGCTCGAGGTGCCGGTCGCCCTGGACGCGGACCAGGTTGTCCCGCTCCATCCGGGCCACGGTCTGCGACACGGTCGGACCGCTCTGCTGCAACCGCTCGGCGATCCGGGCGCGAAGAGGGACTATGCCCTCCTCCTCGAGCTCGAAGATCGTCCGCAGATACATCTCGGTCGTGTCGATCAGGTCGCTCACGCTGGTTGACTCTCCTTCACGCCGCGCCGGCCCCCACGAACCAGCCGCGAGTCGGCACCCGTTGGTCCCGTCGGCTCCCGTGCAAGGGTAGAACATGGCTTCCACTGCGAGTACCAGCGTCTGGTGGATCCGGCGCGACTTCCGCCTGGCTGACAACCCGGCGTTGCGATCGGCGCTGGACGATGGTGCGGTACTGCCCCTGTTTGTGCTCGACCCAGCGTTGCTGAGTGGCGCGAGGAGCGCCCGCCGAGCCTGGCTCGCGGTCGCCCTGCGCGCCCTCGACGAGGATCTGCGCGCCGGCGGTGGACCGGGACTGAGCGTGCTGCGGGGCAAGCCCTGGAATGTGGTCCCGCGAGTGGCCTCCGACGCGCGCGCGTCGAGGGTGCATATCGCCGCCGACTTCGGGCCGTACGGGAGTCGTCGGGACGCGAGAGTGGCCGAGGCACTGGCCGGCGAGGGTCGGGAGCTGACTCGGACGGGATCGCCGTACGCGGTGGCCCCGGGCACGCTGACCAACAAGTCGGGTCAGCCGTACCGGGTGTTCACCCCGTTCCACCGGAGCTGGCTGGACCACGGAGTGCACGATCCGGCACCGGCGGTTCGAGCTTCGAGCGCCGACTGGCTGGCGGCCGAGGACCGGGTGGATCTGCCGGAGACCGATCCCGACCTGGTGGATCTGGCCGGGGAGAAGGCGGCTCGGGCGCGGTGGCGGAGGTGGCTGGGCCGTGACAGCGAGGGCGTGTCCGACTACCCGAAGCTGCACGACGTGCCGGGGGCCGACGCCACCTCGCACCTGTCGATCGCGCTGCGCTGGGGACATCTGCATCCCCGGACGGTGCCGCAGGACTTGGCGACGAAACGGTCCGAAGGCGCCCGGGCCTTGGCCCGGCAGGTCGCCTGGCGGGACTTCTTCGCCGACGTGCTGTGGGCCAACCCGACGGCGACGACCGAACCGATCCACGCCGAGTACGCCACGATGGCGGTCGAGGAGCCGGGCGACAGCGCGACGGCAGCCCGGCATCTGAGGGCCTGGCAGCAAGGACGAACTGGCTTCCCCTTCGTCGACGCGGGCATGCGCCAACTGCGCGCGGAGGGATGGATGCACAACCGGGTTCGGATGGTGGTCGCTTCCTTCTTGATCAAGGACCTGCACATCGGCTGGTGGCACGGCGCCGACTGGTTCATGCAGCACCTACGTGACGGCGACATCGCCCAGAATCAGCTCAACTGGCAGTGGGTCGCCGGCTGCGGGACCGACGCCGCGCCGTACTTCCGGGTGTTCAACCCGATTTCCCAGGGCGAGAAGTTCGACCCGGACGGCCGCTACATCCGCCGGTACGTCACCGAGCTGGCGCAGGCGCCGGATGAGCACCTGCATCGTCCGTGGGAAACCCCGGACGGGGTCCCGGCCGGCTATCTCGAACCGATCGTGGATCATGCCGCCGAGCGCAAGGAGGCCTTGGAGCGCTACCAGGCGATCAAAAGCTGAGCCCGGTTGCCGAGCGTCAGGGGTGGGCCAGCAGGCGCAGCAGCCGCTCGGCCTCGACCGCCACGTTGTCCCGGGCGGGACCGAGGTACTTGCGGGGATCGACCAGCCGAGGTTGCTCGGTCAAGGTGGCGCGGACCGACGCCGTCAGCACCGCGTTCAGGTGGGTGCCGATGTTGATCTTGGTGAGTCCGGCCCGGACCGCCCGCACCAACTCGCCGTCGGGAACCCCCGACGAACCGTGCAGGACCAGCGGCACCTCGACCGCGCCGGCCAGCCTCCCGACCAGCTCGAGGTCGAGCTTGGTGGTCCGCTCGGTCATCGCGTGCGAGCTACCGACCGCAACCGCGAGGGCGTCAACCTTGGTGTCAGCGACAAAGCTGACCGCCTCATCAGGCCGGGTTCGTGCGGTCGCCGAGTGCACCCCGTTCTTGCCGCCGACCTCACCCAGCTCGGCCTCCACGTCGACGCCGCGCTGATGGCAGTAGCGGACCACGTCCGCGGTCACCGCGACATTCTCCTCGTACGGCCTGCGCGAGCCGTCGAACATCACCGATGTGGCCCCCAAGGTGAGCCCGGCTCGCACCAGATCGACATCGGTGACGTGGTCGAGATGAACCACAACCGGCACGTCGGCGTTGCGGGCCAGCGCCACCGTCGCGATCACGATCGGCTTCAGGCTGCGGTGATAGAGGACCGCGTTCTCCGAGACCTGCAGAACCACCGGCAGCTCCGCGGCCTCGGCCGCCCAGACCAGCGCCTCGGCGTGCTCCAGGCAGATCACGTTGAACGCTCCGACACCGGTGCCGGCGGCGGCCGCCGGCTCCAGCACTTCCCGTAGTCCAGCCAGCATCGCTCATCCCTCCGTTGCGCGGGAGGCGACCCAGCTGCCGGACTGCATCACGCGCTGCAACCGTCCCCGATCATTCACCACACACAGGTCAGCCCGTCGGCCGGGCCTGACCTCGCCGACCTCGTCCAGCTTGTGCCACCGAGCAGGCGTGGTGGCCGCCATCGCGGCCACCCGCTCGATGGGCTGTCCGAGATCGACCAGGCGAGCGAAGGCCGCGTCCATGGTGAGCGTGGAGCCGGCGATCGAGCCCAAACTGCCGTCGGACTCCAGCAGCCGGGCCTGGGCGTCGCGGACCGCGACCCGCAGCCCACCCAGCACGAAGTCGCCGTCGGGCATCCCGGCGGCCGCCATCGCGTCGGTCACCAGCGAGACCCGGTCGGCGCCGGCGGCCGCCACCGCCACCGCGATCACCTGGGGATGGAGATGGAAACCGTCGGCGATGAGTTCGATCATCGCCCGAGGGTCGGACAGCAGCCGCGGGACAGGGCCCGGCTCACGATGGTGGAGACCGGGCATGGCGTTGAACAGGTGGGTCACGACCGTGACGCCGGCGTCGAGTGCTGCCGCGGTCTGGCTGTCGTCGGCGTCGGTATGGCCAATCGCGGCGATCACCCCACGAGCCACCATCGCCTCGATCGCGGCCAATCCGCCGGGACGCTCGGGGGCGAGGGTGATCATCTCCACCACTCCGCCGGCGCGGTCGATCAGACCGGTGACCACGGCGGGATCGGGGTCGCGGAGCAGGGCCGGGTCGTGGGCGCCCCGGTGATGGGAAGACAGGAACGGACCCTCGAGGTGGATCCCGGCGAACTCGCCGGTTGCGACCAGCGGTCGCAGCGTCTCGATCTGGGCCGCCAAGGTGTCCAGGTCGGCGCTCACCAGGCTGGCGATGGCGGTGGTCGTGCCGTGTTCACGGTGAAACTGGCGCGCCTTCCGAGCCTCATCGGCCTCGGTGGTGGCGTAGGTGGCACCACCGCCGCCGTGGCAGTGGGTGTCGACGAAGCCGGGCACGACCCAACCGTCGATCCGCTCGGCGTCCCCTGCCGCGTGGACGGTGTCGTCGGTGGCGGTCTCCACGGCGGTGATCATCGGGCCTTCGATCACCAGTACGGCGTCGTCGAGCACCCCGGAGGCGGTGACCAGGCGACGGCAGCGCAACCGCAGCGGTGTGCCGGCGATCATCAGCGACCTTCCCTCAGATGGTGGTCCCAGCCCAGCAGACCGGCACCGCGGACACCGGCGTCGGAGCCGAGCGTGCCGATCGCCAACCGGGGACGGCGGTGGAAGGAGAGCCGGTCCTCCAGTGCCTGCTGAACCTCGGGCAGGATCAGATCGGCCGCGCCGGACAGACCGCCGCCAATGATCACGACCTCCGGAGCGAGGAGGACGACGTAGGCGGCCAGGGCCTCGGCCAGGCCGGCGTTGGCCACGGCGAACGCCTGCAGGGCCGCCTGGTCGCCGCGGCGCGCCAGCTCGGCGACCTCGTACGCGCTCCGGCCAACACCGCAGGTGTGCTGGTAGCTGCGCGCGACACCCGCGGCCGAGGCCACCGTCTCCAGGCACCCGTAGGCCCCGCAGGCGCAGTGCTGATCGGCTACCGAGACGTGCAGGTGCCCAATCTCCCCGGCGTAGCCGCCAACCTGGAGCATCCGGCCGTCCACCACCGAGGCCCCGGCGATGCCGGTGCCGAGGGCCAGGAACAGCAGGTCGTCGACCCCGGCCGCCTCTCCCAGCCGCCACTCCGCGAGACCTCCGGCCCGGACGTCGTGACCGATCCCGCCCGGCAGGCCGGTCTCGATGTCCAGGACCTGACCCAGCGGGATGTTCCGCCAGCCCACGTTCGGGGCCACTCGGACGGAACGGGCCGCCATGTCGATGATGCCCGGCACGACCACCCCGTACCCGACCACGTGCAGGTCGGAACGGGTTTCGGCGGTCTGGAGGATCAGGCCGGCCAGCCACTCCGGCGGCACGACTCCGTGCTCATCCCGCAGGGTGTCGACTCGGTGAATATCGCTGGCGGTGCCGTCCCTGGCCACGTACGCGATCTTGGTGAGCGTCCCGCCCAGATCGACCGCGACCACCGCCTCGGCGGCTGAAGCACGGCTGTTCATCGTCAGGAGGGAAGTACGACCGAGCGACTGAGGTTACGCGGTGCGTCCGGGTCCAGCCCCAACGCCAACGCCCGGGCGACGGCGACCCGCTGGACGGTGACCAACTGGACCATTGGATCGCGGTCGTCGCTGATCCAGGAGGCCCCGGTGGCGGTCACGTCGTCGGCCAGTCCGCTCGGCGGATCGCCGAGCATCCAGACCGTACGACCGGGCGCCGCGATCGAAATGGGTCCGTGCCGGTAGTCCATCGCCGGGTAGGACTCCGCCCAGCTGGACGAGGTCTCGCGGAACTTCAAAGCGGCCTCGTGGGCCAGTCCCACGGTCCAAGCACGGCCCAGGAAAGTGCTCTGCTCCGCCGCCGCCCACGCTGGCTCCAGTGGCGCGGCAACAGCAGCCGCGGCCGCATCGGCGAGCCCGCCGGTATCACCGCGCCACGCAGCTCGGAAGAGCATCAGTGCGCTGGTCGCGAACCGGGTCTGCACCACCGATCGCTCGTCGGCGAAGGACAGATCGATGGCCTCGTCGGCGAGGTCTGGAGCTGGAGTGTCCAGATCACCCAGCACCACGGTGGTCGCCACGTCACCGTTGACCCGCCGTAACACCTCGAGCACTTCCGAGGTGGTTCCAGACCTGGTCAAGGCGATGATGCGGTCATACTGGCGACCGGTGGGCATCTCCGAGGCGGTGAACGCGTCCGTCTCTCCCAGCCCGGCGGTCTCCCGCCAGGACGCGGCGGCCTGGCCGACGAACCAGGACGTGCCGCAGCCGATCAGGGCGATCCGCTCCCCGGCCGCGCCGAGCGACGCGGTCTCGGTGCCAACCGCGGCGGCCCTCTGCCAGGAGTCAGGCTGAGAGGCGATCTCCTCTTCGACGAACGTCATTCTGCTCCCCAGGTGTCTCAGATTTGTTCGTGTCTCCGCCAATACGCGGTTCTGAACATATCAAGTACCCGTCACTCGGGCCGAGCGTCGGTCGGCTCTGTTGAACCGGCGGTGACCGAAGACAGGATCGACGGTGCGCCGTCGGCTGCGGTGGAAATTACCGTTGACCAGACCGACGACCGCGCCTACCTTTGTGCCTACACAGGAAGGGAGGTGGTCCAGCGAATGATTGACTTTTGGACTTGTGAGGTGGCGGCCAGCTAGCCGCTGCGCGACCTGTGAGTGTTCGGTCGACAGCGACCGGCTAATCCACAGCCAACACCCGAACCCGCGAACGTCGGCCTCGTCCCCCGACCGTGGGCGGCACTGAGTCATCCGACTCACCGCCGTCACGACCGTTCGCGGGTTTGTCGCGTTCGAGGACGGGCTACTCGCCCCGGCCGATCAGCACGCCAGCTGCCGGTAGCCTCGCGCCATGTCCGCCGCCGGCCGCACCGTCGAGGTGGAGATCGACCGCCTGTCCGGATGGGTACACCGCTTCGGCGCCCGCCACGGTGACCTCTCGGTGGATCTGGCGGCGGACAACGAGGCCGCCGAACGACTGGTGATCACCGCCGCGGACGGTGCCGGGGCGAGCATCGCCGTCCCGTACGGACCGTTGCCGGCATCATCCAGCCGCGATGCCGACGCGTTGGTGCACGCACTGCACCGCCACGTCGACCGCACTCGTACGGTCGGTGTGCTGCTCGTGCGGCGCGGCGGCTGGGCGGCCGGTGTGGTCCACGACGGCCGGCTGGTCAGTGCCGCCGTCGGCTCCGGCTACGTGCAGGGTCGGACCAAGGCCGGCGGCTGGTCGCAGCAGCGGTACGCCCGTCGGCGCCAGCAGCAGGCACAGCAGGTCTACCGGCGCGCGACCGACGGCGCGGTCGAGGTGTTGCTGCCCCACCGGAACACTTTGGATGCGCTCGTCACCGGCGGCGATCGGACCGGCGTGGCCACGGTCCTCGGCGATCCCCGGCTGGGCGGGCTGGCCGGCCTGGTCGAGTCCCGGTTCCTGGCGGTGGCCGACCCCAGACGCACGGTGCTCGACGACGTGGTCCGCCGGCTCCGAACCGTCGTGGTCACTTTGGATGACCTGGCCTGAATGAGGCCCGGCGGATCAGGGCGCCAGCCGGGTGATGGTCCAGCCCGCGGCGTGCCGACGGTAGACCAGCCGATCGTGCATCCGGCTTGGCTGTCCCTGCCAGAACTCGATCTCGACCGGCCGGACCAGATAGCCGCCCCAGTGCGGCGGACACGGCACGTCGACGCCGGTGAAGCGCTCCGCCGCGGCGGCGTAGGAAGCCTGCAGGTCCGCGAGCGTCCCCACCGGCGAGGACTGCGCCGAGGCCCACGCGCCCACCTGGGAGCCGCGCGGTCGGGTCGCGAAGTAGGCCTCTGACTCCGACCGCGGGACGCGCTCGGCTGTCCCCTCCACCCGGATCTGGCGCTGGATGGCGTGCCAGCCGAAGTGCAGCGCGACGCCCGGATTGGCGGTCAGCTCGGCCGACTTGCGCGAGTCGTAGTTGGTGAAGAAGGTGAATCCGTCGTCCCGCAAGTCCTTCAGCAGCATCGTGCGGGCACTTGGCCGACCGTCAGTGCTGGTGGCCACCACCATCGCGGTGGGCTCGGCGAGATCACCCCGGTCGCGAGCGGCGAACGCCTCGTCCAGCCACTCCCGGAAGAGTGCGTACGGGTCCTGCGATACCGCCGACTCCAGCAGGTGGTCACCGACGTAGTCGACGCGTTCGGCAGCGAGATCGGGCATGGTTCCAGTCTCGCAGCCTCCCATCGTTGCCCGGTGTGGAGTCCCGGCTGGAACAATGCCGCAGGTGAACGACCTCGTGATCCCTCCCGATCTGCTGCCGGCGGACGGCCGGTTCGGCTCCGGTCCGGCGAAGATCCGGCCCGAGTCGTTGACCGCGCTCGCGGCCACCGGTCGGAGTCTGCTCGGGACCTCCCACCGGCAGCCGCCGGTGAAGCGACTGGTCGCCGAGGTCAAGCTCGGTCTGGCTGAGCTGTTCGCACTGCCCGAGGGCTACGAGGTGGTGCTCGGCAACGGTGGGTCGACCCTGTTCTGGGACGTCGCCGCTTGCTCGCTGATCCGGCGGCGGAGTGCGCACGCCAGCTTCGGGGAGTTCTCGGCCAAGTTCGCGGCGGGGGTCGCGGCCGCCCCGCACCTGGACGCCCCGTCGGTGGTCACGGCCGAGGCCGGATCGGTCGCGGTGCCGGTCGCGGTCGAGGACGCCGATGCGTACGCCTGGGCCCACAACGAGACCTCGACGGGCGCCATCGCTCCGGTCGTCCGGGTGCCGAACACGGCCGATGATGCCCTGATGGTGGTCGATGGGACCTCCGCGGCCGGTGGCACCCGGATTGATGTGGTCGAGACCGACGTCTACTATTTCGCCCCACAGAAGAGTCTCGGGTCTGAAGGCGGTCTGTGGTTCGCGCTGGTGTCGCCGCGCGCCCTGGACCGGGTGGCCGAGATCGCGGCCACCGATCGGTGGATCCCGCCCTCGCTGAGCCTGGCGATCGCGGTGCAGAACGCCCGCGCCGATCAGACCTTAAACACCCCAGCGATCGCCACCTTGTTCTTGATGCGGGAACAGCTGAGGTGGCTGAACGAGCGGGGCGGGCTGGCGTTCGCGGCGTCCCGCACCGACGACTCGGCCAGTCGGCTGTACGGGTGGGCGGAGGACTCGGCCGTAGCCACCCCCTTCGTCGCCGATCCCGCGTTGCGCTCCCCCGTCGTCGGCACCATCGACTTCGACGGCGTCGACGCTTCTCGGTTGGCTCAGGTGCTGCGGGCCAACGGGGTGGTGGACACCGAGCCGTACCGCAAACTTGGCCGCAACCAGCTCCGGGTCGGCATGTTCCCCAACGTGGAACCTGATGACGTGAGCCGCCTGTGCGCCTGCCTGGACTGGGTGATGGAGCGCCTGTGAGCCGATCGGCGGGTCAGGTCCGGCGGACCAGGGCGACGACGACGCCAGCCACCACCGCGACCGCGGCGGCGATGCCGAGGGCGGCCAGCGTGCCTTGCCGACTAGCGGTGGCCGACGGTTGGGCTTCGGGCGGCAGATCGTCGTCGTTCGCGCCGGTGTCCTGGGGCGACGGCGCGGTCGACGCTGCCGGGGTCGCCGGCGCCGATTCGCCGGCCGCTGGCGTGGGCACGTCCTCCGTCGTGGTCGGCACGTCGATTCGGAGGACGTCGGACCGCTTGCCCTCGCTGCCGATCAGCAGTGCCTGGCCGTCCAGCGTGGTCGTCAGCGACTCCCCCTGCTGCTGCAGGGGGGTGGCGGCGCGAGCGAGCACTTGATAGGTCCGCGGATCGAGGATCTCCACCGCGACGTAGGTCCGCAGGGCGATCCGACCGTCGGGCAGGAACGTCCCGTCGGTGACAAAGCCCGGTGCGTCCCCCACCCGCTCTAATCGGTTGATCGCCAACCGCGACGGTTTCGTCGGCGCCGCGTAGATGCCTGCGCCGACACCCTTGGTGACAATGAACAGGCGGCCCTTGGCGTCGACCAAGAGTGTTTCGGCGTCGTGCGGGCCGTCGGGATAGACGAAGTCGTATGCCTTGTAGACCACCGCTTGTTCGTCTGGGGCTGGGTCGTCGAAGAAGTAGACGGTGACCATCTTGCGCCGCTCGCGGTTGTCGCCGATGTCGGCGACGTAGAGCCGGCCCTGGTGGAAGGCAACTGCCTCGACGTCGACCGGTTCGGTGCGGAACCGCAGGGTTCCCTCGGTCGTGCCTTGCTCGTCCAGCGCGTACGCGATGCCGGAGTCGCCGGAATCGTTGACCGTCCAGTACCGGTTGTGGTCGCGATCGGTGGCCAGACCGGAGGACTCGGTGATCCGCGGATCGGCGATGGTGAACTCGACAGTCTCCGCTGCCGCCGGTAGGACCGCCGACCAGCCGATCAGCACGGCAGCCACGATCCCGCCGATGGCCGCGAGCGAGCCGCGCCGAACCCCGGACCGGAGTCTGACCGGCTGGTCCATGCACCATCCCCTTCCCGGGCGGCCTCCGCGGTGACGAATGTGCCAGGTGTTGCCCAAGGGAGCGTACGCGATCGGGCCCGGGAAATCGGTCAGATCAGAAAGCGCTGCCACAGCGCCGCGACGATCACGACCACCAACAATCCGACGAGCACACCGGAGACGATCAGCCGGCGCGCGCGGGGATTCACCCGGCCAGGATAGGAGCCCGGATGTGGTGCGGCCGATACCGTGTCTGTCATGGGAGAGCTGCGCCTCTACGCGATCGGCATCGAGGAGATGCGCGGGATCATCGGCGCCGGTAATCAAACCCCGGAGCTGCGGGCAGCGGCCGACCGAGCGTTCGCGCCGGCGGTGTCGCCGAAGCCGCGCGGGCTGATCGCCAAGCTGGGGCCGCTCTTCAAACGGCCGCCGGACGCGCCGGTGCTCTCCCCCACCGATCCGGAGCCGCTGGACGTCGACGCGCTCCTCGCCGGGGCCTACATCTCGCCCGAGCGGACGGGAGCGAGTTGGCGGGTGCTGGAGGCGCTCACGCAGTACCGGTGCTGGGGATCGACCCGGATGCCGCTGACACTCCAGTCGCTCGACGAGCTCGACTTCGCTCTGGCCCGCGGCGGCGTGGCCGCCGCGGTCGGTCTCGGACATCTGCTGGCGTCCAACACCGATGTTCGGTTGATCCCGGTCCCCGGGCTGACGGTGGGTTGGCACCGGCACGACAAGGCGCTGGCCATGGCCGGCGCGTATCGGGCGGCGATGCCGCAGATCAAGTCCGAGGAGCAACGCGAGCTGGTCTCGGCGCTGGCCACGTGGCTGGACGGGTTCATCCCCTGGTCGCAGGTGGCGGCTGATCTGGGCCGTCCCGTACCGGACCTGGTCGGGTTCTGGGCGAGCTGACTTCTTCTCGCGAGTTGCCGGGCCGCGGCTGGTTCAGTCCGGTCTCATGAACCCGAACTCCACCATGGCGGACTTTCGCCGATCGAGGCGGGGCTCTCCGTCGCAGAACTCCGCCATGGCGGACTTTCGCCGATCGAGGTGCGGCTCTCTGAACCGGAACTCCGCCATGGCGGACTTTCGCAGGCCTGTGTGCGGCTCTCCGTCGCCGAACTCCGCCATGGCGGACTTTCGCAGGCCGGTACGACTAGTCCGGTGCCACCACCAGCACCAGGTCTCCACCCTCGACCTGCTGCACCGAACCCAGCGCCAGCCGCTGCACGGTGCCGGCCACCGGGGTGGTGATCGCGGCCTCCATCTTCATCGCCTCAATGGTGGCCACGGTCTGGCCGGCCTCCACCTCCGCGCCCTCGGCCACGCCGACCGAGACCACGCCGGCGAACGGGGCGGCTATCTGGCCCGGCTGACCGGGGTCGGCCTTCTCCGCGGGCTTGACGTCGACCTTGATCGAGGTGTCGCGCACCCGGACCGGACGGAGCTGACCGTTGATCGTGCACATCACCGTCCGCATTCCGCGCTCGTCGGGGCTGCCGATGGCCTCCAGCCCGAGGATCAGCCGCACCCCACGACCCAGCGGCACCGTGTGCTCGTCGCCGGGGCGCAGCCCGTACAGGTAGTCGAGGGTGTTCAGCCGACCGATCTCGCCGTAGGTCTCCCGCGCTCGGGTGAACTCCTCGGTGGGCCCCGGGAACAGCAGCCGGTTCAGGGTTCGCTGCCGGGTCTCGCCGGCGGAGTCCAGCGCCGCGGCGTCGGCCTCGGCCAGCTCCACGTCGCGGACCGGCACCGTACGGCCCTCCAAGGCCTTGGTGCGGAACGGCTCCGGCCAGCCTCCGGGAGGGTCACCCAGCTCTCCGTCGAGGAACCCGATCACCGAGTCGGGGATGTCGTAGTTCTTCGGATTGGCCTCGAAGTCGTCCGGGTCGGCACCGATCGCCACCAGCTGCAGCGCAAGGTCACCGACCACCTTGGACGAGGGAGTCACCTTGGTCGGCCGGCCGAGAATGCGCGAGGCGGCAGCGTAGGTGGCCTCGACCGCCTCGAACCGGTCCGCCAATCCCAGCGCGATCGCCTGCTGACGCAGGTTGGACAGCTGCCCGCCGGGAATCTCGTGGTCGTAGACCCGGCCGGTAGGGCTTGGCAACCCGGACTCGAACGGGGCGTACACCTTGCGAACGGCCTCCCAGTACGGCTCCAGGTCCATCACCGCCCGCAACTTCAGGTTTGTGGCCCGTTCGGTGTGGGCGAGCGCAGCGACCAGCGCCGAGGCCGGCGGTTGCGAAGTGGTGGCCGCCATCGGCGCCGAGGCCACATCGACCGCGTCCACGCCGGCGTCGACCGCGGCCAGCAGGGTGGCCAGCTGTCCTCCAGCGGTGTCGTGGGTGTGCAGATGCACCGGCAGCTCGAAGCGCTCCCGCAGGGCCGACACCAACCTCGCGGCGGCCGGCGGCCGGAGCAGGCCGGCCATGTCCTTGATCGCCAGTACGTGCGCACCGGCCTCGACGATCTCCTCGGCCAGCCGCAGGTAGTAGTCGAGCGTGTACAGCGTCTCCCTCGGATCGTTCAGGTCTGCGGTGTAGCACAGGGCGACCTCCGCGACCGTGGTGCCGGTCTCGCGCACCGCCTCGATGGCCGGCCGCATCTGCTCGACGTCGTTCAGCGCGTCGAAGATGCGGAAGATGTCGATCCCGACGGCGGCGGCTTCGGCCACGAAGCTGGTGGTGACCTTGGTCGGATACGGCGTGTACCCCACCGTGTTGCGCCCGCGCAGCAGCATCTGCAGGCAGAGCCTCGGCATGTTGTAGCGGAGCGTGGCCAGCCGTTCCCACGGGTCCTCCTGCAAGAACCGCAAGGCGACGTCGTAGGTCGCCCCGCCCCAGCACTCCACCGACAGCAGTTCTGAGGTCATCCGGGCCACGTACGGCGCGACCCGCAGCAGATCCTTGGTCCGGACCCGGGTGGCCAGCAGGGACTGATGGGCGTCGCGGAATGTGGTGTCGGTGACCTCGACCCCGGTGCGGGACCGCAGGTCGGCCGCGAAGCCGATCGGTCCGAGCTCCAGCAGCCGCTGGCGCGACCCGGGCGGAGACGGGGTGGTCAGATCGAGGTCGGCCGGCAGCTTGTCCTGCGGATCGAGCAGGGTCGGCGCCGCTCCGTGGGGCTGGTTGACCGTGACCTCGGCGAGCCAGCGCAGCAGCCGGGTGCCCCGGTCGGCCGGCAGGTGAGTGGTCAGCAGCTCGGGACGCTGCTCGATGAAGGCTGTCGACACATCGCCGGCCAGGAAGTCGGGGTCGGCCAGCACCGCTTGCAGGAAAGGGATGTTGGTGCTGACGCCGCGGATCCGGAACTCCGCTAGCGCCCGTCTGGACCGGCCGACCGCGGCCTCAAAAGTCCGGCCGCGGCAGGTCAGCTTGACCAGCATGGAGTCGAAGTGCGGGCTGATCTCCACCCCGGTATCGGCGGTCCCGCCGTCCAGTCGCACGCCGGCACCGCCGGCCGTGCGATAGGCGGTGATGGTGCCGGTGTCGGGCCGGAAGCCGTTCACCGGGTCCTCGGTGGTGATCCGGCACTGCAGGGCGGCGCCGTTGATCCGTACGGTCTCCTGGCTCAACTCCAGGTCGGCCAGCGACGACCCGGAGGCGATCAGCAGTTGCGACTGGACCAGGTCGACGTCGGTGATCTCCTCGGTCACCGTGTGCTCCACCTGGATTCTTGGGTTCATCTCGATGAACACGTGCTGGCCGGTCCGCTCACCCTGGGTCTCGACCAAGAACTCCACGGTGCCCGCGCAGGAGTAGTGGATCGAGGACGCGAACGCCACCGCGTCCGCGCACAGGGCCGCGCGCAGCTCGTCGGAGATGTGCGGCGCCGGGGCGATCTCGACCACCTTCTGGTGCCGACGCTGAATCGAGCAGTCCCGCTCGAACAGGTGCATCACCTGACCGTGGGTGTCGGCCAGGATCTGCACCTCGATGTGCCGCGGCCGCCCGACGGCCTGCTCGACGAACGCCGTCGGGTCACCGAAGGCACCCTCGGCCTCGCGCATGGCCGCCTCGACCGACTCGCGCAGCTTGGCCGGGTCGTCGACTCGGCGCATCCCGCGACCGCCGCCGCCGGCCACGGCCTTGACGAAGACCGGGAAGCCGATCCCCTCCGCGCCGGCGACCAGCTCGTCGAGGTCGGCCGACGGCGGGGTGGACCTCAACGTCGGGATGCCCGCCGCTTTGGCCATCGCGATGGCCCGCACCTTGTTGCCGGCCAGTTCCAGCACCTCCGGCGGCGGGCCGATGAAGGTGATCTGGTGGTCGCGGCAGGCTCGAGCCAGTTCGGGGTTCTCGCTCAGGAATCCGTAGCCGGGGTAGATGGCGTCCGCGCCGGACTCCCGGGCGGCTCGGATGATCTCGGCGACGTCCAGGTAGGCGCGCACCGGGTGACCTCGCTCGCCGATCAGGTAGGCCTCGTCGGCCTTGATTCGGTGCACCGCGTTGCGGTCCTCGTACGGGTAGACCGCGACGGTTCCCGCACCCAACTCGTACGCGGCCCGGAAGGCGCGGACGGCGATCTCACCGCGATTGGCGACCAGGACCTTGGCGAACATGGTGTGAATCTATCCGGCAGGCCCGGCCGTCCCCGGGTGCCTCTCTCGGTCCGCGTTTCCTCGGGCGGATGTCAGGCCAGCTGAAACCGTACGGTCACCTGGGCACTCACCCGCTGCTCGGCCGGCTCCAGGTCCAGCTCGGGTTCGCCAGCCACCGCGGACCTGCCAGCCGGGGCGGGCCAAAAAGAGGGCGCGGACGGTCGATCAGACCGGGCGGGTCAGTCCAGCGTTCGACAGTTCCCGCAGCGAGTCGGTGAGCTTGAGCTGTTCGCGGTGGGCGATGACCGCGACGGCGACGAGCACCCCGAGCATGGTCAGCGCGCCGCCGCCGATCAGGGTCCAGCGGGGTCCGAAGACCTCACCGACCCAGCCGATCACCGGAGCACCCACCGGAGTGCCGCCCATCAGCACCATCGCGTAGAGCGCCATCACGCGCCCCCGCAGCTGTGCGTCCACCCCCATCTGCACCGAGGCGTTGGACGCGGTCAGGGTCAACAGGGCGACCAGGCCCATGATCGGCAGTACGGCGGCATAGGTCGCGTACGTGGGCATCAGACCGGCCACCACCTCGACGGCTCCGAACAGCATCGCCATGATCACGATGAACCGACCGCGGGGGGCGCCGGTCCGCCGAGCGGCGAGCAGCGCCCCGGCGAGCGATCCGACCGCCATGAAGGTGCCCAAGATGCCGTACTGCTCCGGTCCCTTGCCGAACTCCTGCTGAGCCATCAGAGCCGAGGTGAGCTGGAAGTTCATCCCGAACGTCCCCACGAAGAACACCACCAGCAGCACGAGCAGGATGTCGCCGCGCCCGGCGACGTAACGCACGGCCTCCCGGATCTGCCGTTTGCCGCGGGTCGCGGGCGGGCTCGGCTCGAGTCGGCGACCGTCGATGATCACCAGGGCCGCGATGAAAGCCAGGTAGGTGACGGCATTGGACGCGATGGCCCAGCCGGACCCGAACGCCGCGATCACCAAACCGGCGACAGCAGGTCCAACGATGCGGGCGGCGTGAAAGGTCGCGGAGTTGAGACCGATCGCGTTGGGCAGCCGGTCGCGACCGACGACCTCGGGGACGAACGCCTGACGGGCCGGGTTGTCGAAAGCGGTGCCGACGCCGAAGGCGAACGCGATCACGAACACCATCGCGGTGGTCGCTACCCCGGTGATGGCCAGAATCCCCAACGCCGCGGCGCAGATCGCCAACCACCCTTGGGTGATCTTGAGCACCGTCCGCTTGTCGAAGCGGTCCGCGAGCACCCCCCCGTACGCGGAGAGGAGCAGCATCGGTAAAAACTGCAGCGCGGTGGTGATCCCGATCGCGATCCCGGATCCGCCGGACAGTTCCAGCACCAACCAGTCCTGGGCGACACGCTGCATCCAGGTGCCGATGTTGGAGACGAACGACCCGGTCACGTAGACCCGGAAGTTCGGCACCGACAAGGCGCCGAACATCCCGGTTCGCGGCTTGAGTGGCGGTGGTGGCTGAGGCGGCGCGGCAACGGGGGTTGCGACGACGCCGGCGGGTGGACTGCTCGTGCTCGTCGGATTCGCCTCCTGGGCATCGATAGGGAGGGTGGAACGATCCGTGAGAGTGCCCGGCTCGGGCACCCTCACGTCTCAGAAATCGTGATCAGGATCGGGATGGCTCGCCGCAGGGAATCCCGCTCAGCCTCGGTCAGTTGATCGAGGCGATCGGCCAGCCACTCGTTGCGGCGGCGGCGGTTCGCGTGCACCAGTTCGGTGCCCTGCTCGGTCAGCCCGACCACGCAGCAGCGCCGGTCGGTCGGGCTCGGGCTGCGTCGCGCCAGGCCACGAGACTCGAGGTGGTCGACGAGTCGGGTCATCGACGGCGCGCGGACCTGTTCGCGTGCGGCCAGTTCGCCGATCTGCAGAGTCCCCTCACGCAGCAGCACGCCCATGGCTGAGAGCTCACTCATCGTCAGCTCTTCCTCGTCGGCCCGGGCCTGTCTGAGGTGCCGGGCGAGGCGGAACACCGCCGGTCGCAGTTCGCCGGCCAGCTCGAGGATCGACTCGCGGTTGGGCACGCCTAAATCATATTCTTTAGCAATGTTAAATACAAGCGCTAGGTTGTCCGCCCCGGCGGTCGCCAGAGCGACCACTCAGGCTGACAGGTCGAAGGGGTTTGGAGGGCATCGGGTTACCGGGGCCTGGGTGGTGGCCAGGGTGGTCAGCAGGTCCGCCGACTCACCCGCCGCATCGTGTCCGGTCATGGCGCGCTGAAGCCGAGCCGCCTGGGCGTGGATCCACCGGTCGGTCAGCACCCGGTGGACGGCGGTCCGCATGCGGTGCGGAGTGGCGCGCCAGCGCAACCGCACTCCCGTTCCCGACCACGCGATCCGGGCGCCGATCTCCGCCTTCTCCTCGCTGCTGCCCACCTGAACCATCGGTACGCCGTGGGCCAGCGCGAGGGTCACTCCCGTGTAGCCGCCATTGGTGACGAACGCATCGACGTGCTCCAAGACGAGATCGTACGGAATCCAGCGCGCCGCTCGAACCCACTCCGGCAACGTCCCGCCCATGGCCCTGCGCAGCTGGGACACCTCAGCCGCACCGGTGGTCACCACCACCTGGACACCCTGCCCAGCGAGCCCGGCCAGGGTCGGCAGCACCAGTTCGTCCAGGTCGGGACGCAGGGTGCCCTGACTGACCAGCACGGCCGGCCGGTCGTCGGCCACCAGATCGGCCCACCAACTCGGCAGCGCCATCGGGTCCGGACACGCGCGGACCGCGCCGACGAAGTGGATCTGGTCGGGCAGTCGCCGCCGGGGGTACTCGAACTCGGGTACGCACGCCTGCAGATGCAAGTAGGGCGAGGTGGCCTCGCCGAACACCGATCTGTCGGTGGCCACCAACCCCAGATCGTGCCGGGCCGCGTTCAGCCGCGTCGACGCCGGACCCCAGATCAGCCGTTGGCTGAGCCGGGTCGTCACCCGGTTACGACGTCGTCCCTCCCGTCCACGCATCGGCAGCATGCCGGGGCCGTACGGCGGTGTGTCTGCGTCGGCATAGCTGAGGGGGCCGTCGCCGAGGGTGGCCCACACCGGTCCGCCGCGTTCGTGCCAGGATCGGGCGGCGACGAACATGGCGTCGGTGAGCACGGCGTCGACCGGCAGCCGAGCGGTCAGCGTTTCGAGATCGGCTACCCGGCCGCGGACGTCGCCAACCAGTTGCTCGGCGAATCCCCGCCGCAGCCCGGCGATCGCCTGGGGGCTGCCAGCACCCCCGTACGCGGCCGCGAGATCGTCGAACTCCGTCGCCTCGACGAAAGCGTGCGGCTCGGCGCCGACGGCGCGGATCCGATGATGGAACCGCGAGGCGGCGTACCAGTGCACCCGGTGACCACGTTGGGCCAACCGAGCGGCGATCGGCAAAAGGTTGATCGTGTGCGCGGTGATCGGAGTCGAAGCAAGCAGGAAGGTCAGCTCAGCCATGGGTCTGCGCCGACCCTACGTGCCCACCCGGCTCAGTACGCTGAGGATGTGAACGAACCGGCCACCCCAAGCGAGCCGCACCTGATCCAACAGGCTGAGGTGCCGCCGCTGGACGTGGACGGGGTGCAGGCGGCTACGGTCGGCACCATCGCGTTCGCGGGCGCGGCGGCGATCTTCGCCCTCGGCTATGACCGGCTGTCCGCCGCCGGTCACGGCTGGTGGCTGGGTGTGGCGGTGAGCGGGTTCGCGCTCGGACTGATCAGCCTCGGCTACACGATCAGTCGGCGGCGGCGCCGCCGGTCCGCCCGGAACCGGGCCGCCGCGGGGGCCTGAGCAGTCCGGCGTCCAGTCCGGCCAACAGCTTCTCCAGCAGGTAGGCCAGGTTGTCGACCTGTCGGTCGGTCAGTCCCATCATCAGGTCGGACTCCACCAGGTTGGACTCGGCAATGGTGTAGCGGTACAGCTCCCAGCCGCGCGCGGTCAGGCTGACCAAGATGCGGGTCCGATTCCCCGGGTCGGGTGTGCGATCCACGAGGTCACGCCCGACCATCCGATCCAGCCGGTGGGTCATCGACGACGGGGCCACGTGCGCGGCCGCCGCCAGTCGGGTCGGGGTGAGGTCGTTGCCGTCGGCTCGGGCGAGCTCACTCAGCACCGCCCACTCCCCCGTGGAGACGTCGATGTCGGCCAACTGCTGGTCGTACCACTGGTTCAGTCGGCGCGACACCCGGTGCACCGCAGTGATCACCCGCTGCACCGACTCCTCGGCACCTGCCTCCACGTACGGGGCAACCAGCCTGCGCAGCGGGTCTAGTTCGGTGTCCGAACCGCCGGTGGACGAGGGCGGCCTGGCGCCTGGCGTCGGGGGGTTATCGGACTGCTCGACCATGGGACCATCTTGCCGCGCCGGGCCGATGTTGGTCAGCGCGGGCACACCGCCCGTACCGACCTGTGTCGCCAAAGTCCGCCACGGCGGGATCCCGCACACCGCCCGTACCGACCTCATCGCCAAAGTCCGCCACGGCGGAGTTCCACACACCGCCCGCACCGAACCGTGTCGCCAAAGTCCGCCACGGCGGAGTTCCACAGCCGAACTGGATTCGGTCCACAGGGAAAGGCCCAACCTCTACCGCCACCGGCATTGAGCGCGGTCCCCACCGGGTCTGGGCCGAGGACTTCCGCCTCAGCGCTTTCGGTCCCGCTGCGCCATGGCCGCCAGCCGCTCGTTGTACGCCTTGAGCTCGGCGTCGTCGTCCCGCGCGGCCTGCCGGTCCCACCGCTTGGTCTCCCTCGCGTCGCTGCGGACCCACTGAACGACCAGGGCGAGGCCGATCAGGAAAGCGGGCAGGTCCCCGGCGCCCCAGGCGATGCCGCCCCCCAGCTGCTGGTCCACCAGCAGAGCCGCGTCGTCGGTCTGCCCAAGCGCGTGCCACCAGTCGGGAGCGATCAACGCCGCAGAACCCATCAACGACAGACCGAAGACGGCGTGGAAGGCCATCGTGATCAACAAGATCACCAGACGGATCGGGTAGGACGGACGTTTCGGCCCGGGGTCGATGCCGACCAGCGACCAGATGAACAGATAGCCGGCCAGCAGGAAGTGCACCGTCATCAGCACGTGACCCAGATGGGTGAACATCGCGAGCTGAAACAAGGAGGTGTAGTAGAAGACGATCAGGCTGCCGTTGAGGATCACCGCGGCCACCACGGGTTGCCCGATGACCCCCAGGAAGCGGGAGTGAGCCAGAGCCAGCACCAGCTCGCGCGGTCCGAAGCTCTTGTCCGCCCGAGGAGTCAGGGCCCGCATGGCCAGGGTCACCGGCGCGCCGCCGACCAGCAACAACGGTGCCGGGACCATCAACGACATGTGTTGAATCATGTGGGCGCTGAAGCTCATCCGCCCGTAGACGGCCGGGCCGCCACTGGTCAGGAAAACCAGCAGCAGGCACCCGGTCAGCCACAGCACGGTCCGCAACACCGGCCAGCGGATACCTCGGCGGGTCAGCTTGACCACACCCGCCACGTACAGGCCCATCATCAACGCCACGACACTCAGCCAAAGCACCGACGGGTAGCTGACCGTCATCCAGTTGCTGAAGGAGAACGGTGGGGGCGGCGGGTAGCCGAGCAGCGCGGTCGCCGGGTCGGGTGCGTTCGGCTCCACCGGCGGGGCCGAGCGCGACAAGGCGACCGCCAGACCCATCGTCGCCGCCATCACCAGGATCTCCACCGTGGCGAGTCGCGCAAACCAATGATTTTTGGGCGGGCCGGCGGTCAGACCCGGCAGGGTGGCCCGTCGGTGCAGCCAGCCGGCGACGCCCAGCAGCACGAGCGCAGTGATCTTGCCGACCACCAACAGCCCGTACGTGGTCGCCAGGTTCGACAGCGAGCCGAGGCGCAGGTAGGCGTTGACCGTCCCGGAGACCGCCACGCCGACGAAGCACCAGCCGGCCAGCGTCGAGTAACGATGCGCCACCACCGGCAGCCGGGGGCCGAGCGCGCGGGCGGTCCACAGCAGGGCCGCGAGGCCCCCGACCCACAAGCAGACCCCGACCAGGTGCAGCAGCAGGCTGTCGACGGCGTTGCCGTGGTCGACCGAGCCGGCGGCGTGACCGCCCAGGGAGAGCGGCACCAAGGTGACGACCGCGAGTGCTGCGGCCCAGGCACTGCCGACGACAGTTTTCGCCACGGTAGCCGCGATCGCCGCCAGGGCAGCACCGACGCAGATCGCGACCAACGTCTGACCGAGTTCAGTCTGAGTCCAAAACGACGAGGCGAGGGTGAGGAAACCGGGGGTCGACAACCCACTCCCGGTGGCGTCGCCGGCGGTGAGCAGCGCGACCGCCAAGGCCAACACGAACCAGCAGCGAGCGACGACGGCTCCGGCCCGGACGACCCGGAGTCTGATTCCCTCCAGCACGGAGGCCCGGCGAACCGACTCCGGCGGGAGGAAGAAGGTGCCGACGACCAGCAGCCCGATGACCGCGGCCGCGCTCAGATCGTGCAGGGTGCGCGTGATCGGCAGCCCGTACCGAACCAGTACGCCGGGGTCGAAGATCGCCGGGGTGAACGGGGCCAGCGCCCCGGTGACCCCAAGGAGCAGGACGGCGACGGCCACGGCCAACCCGGCAGCCGCGACTCCGAGTCCGACCCACCGGCCCGTGAGCGGGGCGGTGCTGGTCGGGGTCTGGTCGAGCACGGCGTCCAGTCTAGGAGGGTGGTGTCGAACGGTGGCCGTGGCGAGCAGGTGCCCGGGGGCCCTACCGGGCGTGTTGGCGCGGAGCGCCGCCTTCGGCGGTCAGGCGGAGGAGGAGGCTACTAGCCGCGACGACGACAACGCAGCCCGGCGCGTGCCCGGGTGCCGCGCAGCAGGTCATCGTTTGACACCGCCCGCATAGAAGTGGTTCAACCAGCCGCCGGCAGTCCGCCCTGGCGCGCACCGACTGCAACCACCTCAGTCGAACAGCGAGATCGGCTCGTCCCAGGCGATGGTCTCCCAGGCAGGAGCGGGCAGTTCCTCGGCCCTGTTCTCCCCCACCACCGACGAATGCGCGCCGCAGCCGTGGTCAACGCTCACCACGCGACCGTCCGAGGAGGAGTAGACGTTCGCGCACGCCCCGAACACCGAGCCCAGCGATCCACCGAGACGGACGAAGAAGCCGCACGTCTCGCACACGTTGGCGGCCTGTCTGGTGATCTCGTTGTCCGGACCGGGGTCACCGCCCAGCCAACGTTCGGCCGCCTCGTCGCGACCTTCGCGGGAGAGCACCCGCTCGCGTCCCAGTCCCAGCTCGGCCACCACCACGCGGAACTGGCTCGCCTCGGCCGGATCGGCATCGGCGGCGTCCTCCCCGCCGGTGTAGCCGGGCTCCAGCCGCCGGTCCTCCGGCGCGGTCGGCATCAGCAGTCCCGCCGTCACGTCGCCCGGCTGGATCCGGTCGACCCACGGCACCCACGACTCGGCCAGCAGCGCGTCCGGCCCGGGTAGCAGCACGACTTCGTTGACCGTCGGGGTCTTCGCTCGAGCGGCTCGGACCAGGGTGACCGACCAGCGCCAGCCCGCGTAGCCGGAGTGAGGGCAACCAAACATGTGGCTCACAATCCGGTCGGCCTCAGCCTCAATTCCCAGGTGCTCTCCCACGCCGATAGTGCCTGCGGCCTCCTCGGCCGCGGCTCGGGCGAGATCGACCGCGTCGGCGCCGATCTGATCGGCCTTGACGGTGCGGACCCGCGCGGGTGCTGCCATCTCCGGCTACAGCTCCAGCTCGTCGGCCACGGCCCGCAATACGGACGCGACCTTGCCGCCAGTCCGGGTATCGGGGTAACGCCCGCGCCGGTAGCCGTTGCCGATCCCGTCGAGCATCTTGATCAGGTCCTCGACGATCACGGCCATCTCATCGGCCGGCTTGCGGTGCGCCTTCGACAGTGACGGCGGCGGCTCCAGCACACGCAACGACAGCGCCTGTTCACCGCGCCTTCCCTCGACGACCCCGAACTCGACCTTCTGGCCCGCTTTCAAGGTGGTGATCCCGGCGGGCAGGGCCGTGGACCGGACGTAGACGTCACCGCCCTCGTCCTTGGTCAAGAAGCCGAAGCCCTTGTCGGCGTCGTAGAACCTCACCTTGCCTACTGGCACGTCCACCCTCACTCGAGCCCGCCCCGTACGACCGGCGTCGTCGGGAATCCTCACCTTCAGCCCGCCAAGCCTAGTGCGTACGGCACCGTGGCCCCAACCGAGCAGGCTGAGGCTTACCCGGTGGACCGAGTCGAGCCATAAATTCCTGCCGCACCCGAGTGCCTCAACCGGAATAGACGCAGCGAGGTCGAGGTTGCGGCAGATGGCTCGACGGGGAGTCCGACCCGAACGCATCGAATTTCAGGAGTCCCCCTTTGTCCGCGGCCACTACCGCATCGCGCCGTCCTGCCCTCCACTGGCCTCGCACCCTCGCCGCTCTGCAAGTACGCAACTACCGGCTCTATCTGAGCTCCCAGGTCGTCGCTACGACCGGTCTGTGGATGCAGCGCATCGCACAGGACTGGCTGGTGCTTGAGCTGACCGGCAGCATCACCGCGGTCGGCATCGCCGTAGCGTTGCAGTTTCTCCCGGTGCTCCTGTTCGGGCTGATCGGCGGGGTGATCGCCGACCGCTTTCCGAAGCGGCGGATCCTGCTGGTGACCCAGTCCGTGGCCGCCTCGATGGCGCTGACCCTCGGTGTGCTGGCCCTGACCGGCACGGTCCAGGCGTGGCACGTCTTCGTCGTGGCCACGATGCTGGGCTTCGTCACCGCCGTCGACAACCCGACCCGTCAGGTGTTCGTGTCTGAGCTGGTCGGCCCCCGGCACCTCCGTAACGCGGTCAGCCTGAACGCCTCGGTGTTCCAGTTCGGTGCCCTGCTCGGTCCGGCCCTGTCCGGGCTGCTGATCCACGCGGTTGGCCAGGGCTGGTCGTTCATGATCAACTTCGCGGCCTGCGTCCTGGTGATCACGATCACCGCGATCCTCCGGGTGCCGGCGGCGCCGGCAGACAGAGCGATCCGGGCCAAGGGTCAGCTGCGTGAGGGCCTGTCCTATATCCGTTCGACCTCAGAGGTGGCCTGGACCATCGTGCTGGTCGCTACGGTCGGGATCTTCGGGCTGAACATGCCGGTCATCTTGGCCGCTTTCGCCGATCATGAGTTCGGCACCGGAGTCGCCGGCTACAGCGTGTTCAACTCCCTAACCGCGGTCGGCGCGCTGGCCGGCGCGATCCTGTCGGCGCGTCGCACCGACACGCTGCGGCTGCGGACGCTGGTCAGCATCCTCACCGGGCTGGGCGTGGTCCTGGCCCTGGTCTCGATCGCGCCCACCAGCTGGCTGTTCGGCGCCATGCTGGTCGGCTGCGGACTGCTCACCCTGCTGTTCTTGACCGGCGCGAACTCGCTGGTCCAAACCCGTTCGGATCCGGCGGTACGCGGCCGGGTGATGAGCGTCTACATCCTGGTGCTGCTGGGTGGGCAGGCCATCGGAGGTCCGGCCGTGGGTTGGCTGATCGATCACTTCGGCGCTCGACCCAGCATGTTCTTGTGTGGCGGTCTGGTCGCCCTGATCGCGGTGATCACGGGGTTGGCGATCGCGCGGCACGCCCGCCTGGGCCTCGAGGTCGATCTGCGTCGCGAGCACGGCCGGTCTCCGGTGCACATCGTCCAGCACCCCCAGCGGGGACTGGAGTCCAACACCCGATCAGCCGAATATCCGACGCGAGCGCCGACGCCGGAGCACGACCGTGACCGCGACTGCGGCCGCCAGGACCACCCAGCCCGTCCAGCCCAGCAAACCGGTGGTCGCGGTGTCCGGCGGCGCGCCCGCCAGCGAGAACAACACCGCCACCCCCGCCGAAGCGTTCACCGCGCCGTGCGCCAGTGCGGAGACGTAGACGTTCCCGGCTCCGCTGCGCAACCAGTCGAACAGAGCCGACAGCAAAGTGGTGAACACGACCATGAACAGCAGCGCCAGCGCCGGCGACAGAGTCGGATAGTTGTATCCGAGCAGTATCAGCGGCGCGTGCCACAAGCCCCAGGCCACCCCGGTGATGCCGACGCGGAACCAGACCGGCCGGTCGGCCAGACAGTCGTAGAGATAGCCCCGCCAGCCGATCTCCTCGCCGAGCGCGGGCACCGTGTTGATCACCGCACCGATCAGTATCTGCACCAGACTTAGCGCCACCAGCCCACCCAGAGGTATCGGCGGCAACTCACCGGCGACCGCCTTGATCACAGCGGCGTAGCCGGAGAAGTTCGTCAGGTCGGTACGGAACACCCCGAGCGCGGCCGCCAGTGCGACGGCCAGGAAAGCCAGCACGACCGGCCCCAGCCAGGCCAGGAGCGCGTACGGCAACCAGCGGCGCCACAGGCCCAGGCGTAATCCGAGCACGTCGGTCAGCCGGCGGCCGCCGGTCGCTCGGTGCACGATCAACGCGGCCGCGGTGGGGGTGAGCATCATGATCACGCCCAGGATCGTGGTCAGCGGTTGGGTCAGACCCGCACCCCGCAGCCACAACGGCAGGCAGACCAGCCAGGCAAGGGCGTACGCGATAGCGACGAAGGCGACCGCGCGGCGGGTCCCACCGGCGGATTGGCCCTCCGGATCTGGTCGGGCACCGCTCATCAGCCGACCTAGCCCGCCACCTCAGAGCCAAGTAGCCTGTCGCCTCCAGTTCTGGAGGTTCGGCGGGGTCCAGGTGCGTGCATCGCCAGGTCGACGACGGACGGATACCGGGTCGTATCTTGACCGAGGAGAACGCAGCGAGGTGCGTGCCTGGGCGTCGCGAACCCGGGAGATCGAGGGCGGCGGGCTACTAGAATGGCCCCTATGGCGACATGGGAGGACGGGCCGGAGTACGCCCCACTCGAGCGGCCCGACGCCTTCGCCCAGCCCCCAGCGACCACCCTGGAGACACCACCACCCCCGATCGTGACGCCCCCGGCTCCGACCGCGAGGCCGGGCTTCGAGAACCCCACGGTCGCGGTCCCGGAGTTGGCCGGCTTGGTCCCGGCTCCGCCGGATCAGCGCGATCCGAACGAGCCGTTCGGCGTCGTCACCAGCAACATGACGGCCGAGACCTCGGCGTGGGCGTCGGCTCATTGGACCACCGCGCAGTCGACGGGGAGGGGCGATCGACCCGGGTCTCCGGCGACGGGTGCTCCCCACCCGGGCGCTCTGCCGCCAGCAGGCGCTCCGGTCTTTCCACCGCCGTCCGGAACCGCTGCCTTCCCGCCACCCACCGCACACGGCTATCCGCCGCCTGGAGCCCAGCCCTTTCCCCTGTCCGGGCCACCACCGGCGTCCGGACCGTTCCCGGCCCCTGGCACCGACCAGTGGTTCGCACCGGGTGGTTATCCGACTCCCCCACCCGGGCGGCCCGCTCCGGACGCCCGGACCGTGCTGGCCGCCGCGACCCCCGGACTGCTGGTCACCCTCGCCGTCGGCGGCTTCATCTGGGTCTTGGCCCCCATCACCTTGGTGCTGGCGTTTCTGCTGTCCGGGCGGATGACCTACGGACGCAAGGCCACCCGGGCCGCCTTCGCCGGGGTTCTGGGTCTGCTGGGTCTGGTCACGTTGCTGTCACTCATCAGCGCCGACGGTCTGTTCTCGCAGTGGTGGGGCACGCTCGCCCGGTGGGCGTGCTTCCTGAGCTGGGTGACCGCCGCGGCCGCCGTGCTGGCCGCCTACCGAGCTGTCAAGCACGGCCAGCCGGATCCCCCTAGACCACCCCGCGGAACCTTCCGCTGATCGTGACCCGCACCCTGACCGAAGCGCTCCGCGCGCTCGATACCGACGACCTCGCCCGTCTCCTCACCCTGCGGCCGGACCTGGCCTACCCGGTGCCCGGCACCCTGGCCGAGTTGTCCGCCCAGGCGACGACCGCCAGCTCGGTCGGTCGTGCCCTGGACGGGCTGAACTCCTGGCAGCGGCTGGTCGCCGAAGGACTCGCGGCCCTCCCGGATTCCGTCGCCCTGTCCGAGCTGGCGGACCTGCTGCACGCCGACCCCGCCGCCTGTCGGCAGGCGGCCGGCGAGTTGCGAGACCGAGCCTTGTTGTGGGGGTCCGACGACCAGATGCATCTGGTCCGCGCTGTCCGTGACCATCTCGGTCCCTATCCCGGCGGTCTGGCTCCGCCGTCCAGTCGGCCGCTGGCCGCCGAGGAGATCGACGGCCTTCTTCTCGAGGCTGGCCCCGACGCCCAACTGGTCGTCGAGCGCCTGCTGTGGAACCCGGCCGGCACGGTCCACGGCGCGGAGCGAAACGTCTCCGCCAGCACCGCGCGCTCCCCGGTCGAGCGGTTGCTGGCCCGGCGGCTTCTCCGAGCAGCCGGACCGGACACCGTGCTGCTACCGCGGGAAGTCGCCTGGCACCTGCGCGGGCAGCGTCTGAGGCCGGAGCCGGTTCCCACCACACCGCCGGAGCTGACCGGGCGGCGTCGGCGGTCCGAGCTGGTCGACCGCGCCGCCGTCGGGGCCGCGTACGGACTCGTCCACGATGTCGAGCTGGTGGCTCACACCCTGGAGAGGACGCCGCACCGGCTACTGCGGGAGGGAGGCGTGGCGGTCCGTGATCTCGCAGCGCTGGCCCGGGGGATGGACACCGAGATCGCGTACGCGACCTTCGTCTTGGAGTGCGCGGCCGCGGCCGGGCTGCTGGCCCTCGGGGACGCTGGCCGGTTGCTGCCCACCGGCGACTACGACCGGTGGGCCGAGCAGCAACCGGCCGATCGCTGGCGCGGGTTGGTGGCGGCCTGGCGGCACAGCGACCGGTTGTCCGGTCGGGCCGGCGAGCCCGGCGCGCACGCGCTGGGCCCAGAGTCGGAAGCCCCCGGCGCGGCCACGGTGCGCGGGTTGCTGATCGAGGTACTCGATGCGGTGGAGGTCGGCACGGTCCTCGACCTGGACGACCTGGAACGTGTCGTCGCCTGGTACCGGCCACGCCTGGTCCGGGTCGGCGGAATTCCGCTCGACTCGGTCCTCGCCTGGTTCTGGCGGGAAACCGGCTGGCTGGGATTGACCAGCCTTGACGCCGTCTCGTCATTCGTTGCTGCTGCCACTCGAGTCGACGCCCAACCGCTGCCTGCCGAACTCGCACACGCTTTCCCCGGCACCGTGGAGCAGATCGTCCTGCAGGCCGACCTGACCGCAGTCGTTCCCGGCCCGGTGCCTTATCGGCTGGCCCGGGATCTGCGACTGCTGGCCGACCAGGAGTCGCGCGGCGGGGCGGCCGTCTTCCGTTTCAGCCCCACTTCGCTGCGCCGGGCCTTCGACGCCGGTTGGTCGGCGGCAGACGTCCATCGCTGGTTGGCGCACCACGGGACCACAGACGTCCCGCAACCGTTGGCCTATCTGGTCGACGACCTCGCTCGGCGGCACGGCAGCATCCGCGTCGGCTCGGGCGGTGCGTACATCCGCATCGCCGACACCGCGCAGATCGCCGCGATCCTCTCCCACCCAGAAGCAAGCCTGCTCGGTGTCCGCGAATTGGGGCCGGGGGTGCTGATCGCTGCCGCGGAACCGTACGAGGTCGTCGAGTTCCTGCACCGGATCGGCCACAGTCCGATCGGGGAAGACTCCTCCGGTCGCTCCGTGACCTCTCCTGATCCCCTTCGAGCCCCCCGGCGGACCATCCATCGCCCCCGACTGGAAGTCCACGCCGCCGAAGCCGCCGCCGCTGTGCTGGCCAGCGACGCCGACCACCGGCGCCGTACGGCAACAGGCAAAACGGCGATCACGGCCGGCGTCGACCGCACCCCCGAGACCCTCGCGCGGCTGGCCTCGGCGCGCCGCAGGAGTGAGTCCGTGCGGATCCACTACGTCGGCTCCGACGGCCGCCCGACCGAGCGTGAGCTGACCCTGCTCGACACCGACGCGGGCCTGATCCGCGGCACCGATGCCAGCAGTGCGCAGTTGGTGACCATCCCTCTGGCCCGGGTGTCCTCGGTCGGTCCGCCCGGCATCGGTGCCCGACTAGACTGAGGCGATGCAGCCGGTGACGATCCGACGACTCCTGGTCTTCGGGATCTGTCTCGCCGGTGTCGCAGCGCTCAACCTGACTCCGAGCATGGCCGGTTCTGGAGGGCAGATCGGTACCAACTCGATCCAACTTGACCTGCCGACGACGCGGCCCGAGGCGCGGACTTCCGGCGCCAACGCGGTCCCGACCAGGTCGGCGATTCCCGTCGCAGCGAGGAACCGGCCTCCAGGCGCGGCCGGCGCCACCGCCATCCATCCCGGCACCGACGACCAGGCGCCAGGCCAGGTCGAGACCATCACTGTCGTCGCGGCCACCCCCGAGTGGTTGGGGATCTCCTGGACACCGGCGAACGACGACGTGGACGTGGTCGGCTACCAGATCTGGCTCAACGGCTTCTTCGTGCTCACCACGCAGCACACGTGGGCGACGGTGCGGTGGTTCAACGACTCCAGTACCCACATCGTCCAGGTCAAGGCGCTGGACGCGGCGGGCAACCAAGGAAAGCCGGGACCCGCGCTGCTGGTCAACCGTCCGGCACCCGAGTTGTCGCCGACGACCGAACCGCCGCCGAGCGTCCAAACCTCACCGTCGATCGAGCCGGCTCAGCACAACTCGGGCGGCAACCGGACTGCGGACGACACCACCGGATGAGCGGCATCACCGGGGGACCGCTGGTCGTCCAGTCCGACAAGACACTGCTGCTGGAGGTCGACCACCCCGACGCCGACGCGTGTCGGATGAACATCGCCCCCTTCGCCGAGCTGGAGCGAGCACCCGAGCACATCCATACGTACCGGCTCACCCCACTCGGACTTTGGAACGCCCGGGCGGCAGGCCACGACGCCGAGCAGGTCGTCGACACGTTGCTGACCTACAGCCGCTATCCGGTGCCGAGCTCGCTGCTGGTCGACGTCGCCGACACCATGGACCGCTTCGGCCGACTCCGGCTGGAGAAGCACCCGACCCAGGGGCTGGTGCTCGTCGGCACCGACCGCGCCGTGCTCACCGAGGTGTTGCGCAGCGCGAAGGTGAAGGGGCTGGTCGGGCCTCGGCTGGACGACGACACGGTCGTGGTTCACCCGTCCGAGCGAGGGCATCTGAAACAGGTGCTGCTGAAACTCGGCTGGCCGGCAGAGGATCTCGCCGGCTACGTCGACGGCGAGGCCCACGCGATGGAGCTGCTCACCCGCGACTGGGAACTGCGGCCCTACCAACAGCAAGCCGCCGACTCCTTCTGGCACGGTGGTTCCGGAGTGGTGGTGCTCCCCTGCGGCGCGGGAAAGACGGTCGTCGGCGCGGCGGCGATGGCCCGGGCCCAGGCGACCACGCTGGTCCTGGTCACCAACACCGTCTCGGCCCGCCAGTGGCGCGACGAACTGCTGCGCCGCACCACCTTGACCGAGCACGAGATCGGGGAATACTCCGGCGCCAAGAAGCAGATCCGTCCGGTGACCATCGCGACCTACCAGGTGATCACCACGAAGAAGGGCGGTATCCACCAGCATCTGGAGTTGTTCAGTGCCCGCGACTGGGGCCTGGTGATCTATGACGAGGTGCACTTGCTGCCGGCCCCGGTTTTTCGGATGACCGCCGATCTGCAGGCTCGGCGTCGGCTCGGACTGACCGCCACGCTGGTCCGCGAGGACGGGCGCGAGGGGGACGTGTTCTCCTTGATCGGACCCAAGCGGTACGACGCGCCGTGGAAGGACATCGAGGCCCAGGGCTGGATCGCGCCGGCCGACT
>JAKDLH010000444.1 GCA_030452945.1 Microlunatus sp.
ACACGTCGCCGGCTGACCCGGAACAGTTCGGCCAACTCAGCGTGGTGAAGTCGCCGCCGGCATAGAGCTCGACCAGATGCTTGGACTGGATCTTGCTCAGCTTCGGCTGCTTGCCCCGCAGCCGCCCTTTCGCCTTCGCGACCTTTATCCCCTCCTTGGTGCGCATGCTGATTAGGTCCGCCTCGAACTCAGCCACCATCGCCAACACGTTGAACAACAACCGACCCACCGGGTCCGTCGGATCATGAATCGAGCCGCCCAGGCTGAGCCGCACATGGCGCTGGGTCAGCTCATCCAAGATGTCCCGTGCGTCCGGCAGCGACCTGGCCAGACGGTCCAGCTTGGTGACGACCAAAGTGTCACCGCTGTGGCACGCCGCCAAGACGAGCCGGAGGCCATGCCGGTCACGGTTCGTGCCGGTCAGGCCGTGATCGACGTAGATCCGGTCATCGCCGACGCCGAGCGCTGCCAAACTGTTGCGCTGCGCGGTCAGATCCTGCTGCTCGGTGGACACCCGCGCATAGCCCACCAGGAGTTGATTCATCAGCCAGGTCTGCCACCTCATCCACCGTGCGTCAACAAGATGCCCCAGCGAACCCACGACGTCTCGCGAAAGGGACGGCTATCGGGACCGTCGGCTGAGCGGGCTACTCGGGAGTCTGTGGGTAGTTTGCAACAAAGTGTCGGATCTGCTGAGACCACTCTTCTGGCTTCTCCAAGTGGCACATGTACGCGGCGTCATCGATGATCGCGAGGGTGCTGCCCGGGATCGCGCGGTGAAGACGTTCGGCGAGTTGCACGGGGAAGCCCATATCTTTGAGGCCGTGCAGAATGAGGATTGGTTTGCCGCTTCGGCGCAAGATGTCTACCGCGTCGCCGTTGACCCAGGGATGCATTCGGCCGTCCAAGAAGGCCTCGTAGCTCCAGTCGCCCTCATCAAGAGGATCGATCAGGCGAAGGTAGGACGGCGCTAGCTCAAGGTTCCACACGAAGATGGTGGAATTCCGCAGCCTGCCACCGGCTGCCTGTTCGCCGGCAAGGCGGCGCTGGTATTCCGCCCAGTTGTCGAGGAAGGGCGTGCCGGCAGAGATCGGATAGGCGGTGCTGGAGGCCAGAAACAGCCGGCTGACCTCTGACGGGTAACGGTGAACGAAAGCTGTCGCAGCTCGGCCGCCGGACGAGAAGCCCAGGAGATCTACTGAGCCGAGTTCCAATGCTTGGATGAGGCGGTGCGCGTCCTCGACCACATACTCCGGCTGCAGCGGTTCCACTGACAGACCGCGGGTACTGAGACCGCAGCCGCGGAAGTCGAACAACACCACGTGATGGTCTGCTGCCACGGGCTCCACCCGGGCAGAAGATAGCTGTGGCCCACGTCTGGGCCGCCGTGAAGGACGAGCAGCGAGGTGTGTCTAGGCCGGCGGCGACCCAGCTCTCGGACGAACAGTGTGACCTCACCGACCGTCTCCCAGCGCTCGGTGATCATGCCTTGACCTTCGCACACGCCGGTCACCCCCGACCCGCGTTGGCAGATCCGTCCGAAGCGGCAGATCCTAGAAACGAGGCTCCGGGGCCTGCCACTGAGCGGTCGCTCTTTGACGACGCCTGGCGGGTCCTGGATCCGTCGAACCGGCCCTCCCCGAGCGTCGAGTGTGTTGCTCGTGGACCCCTACGCGCACCAGGTCATACTAGATCGATGACGACGACGACCTCCACTCAGCCGGGACGATCCGGCCCGGAGATTCGGGCCGTGCTGACTCGGCACTCGCCAGAAGACGTCCGTGCCTTCGAACGCGAGTTCCAGCAAGCCCTCAGCGATGCCGCGGCAAGCTACGACACCCGTGCCTTAGACGACGTCATCGACCGCTGGTGGCGGATCGCCGTCGTCCGCAGCACCACCTTGACCAACGCCGAACAGGACCAGCTCGACCGAGCCCACGTCGGCGACTTCACCGGCATGCTCGAGCAGGCCGCCGACGGCTCGTTCCGGCGCATTGGCTGACAACTACCTCATCGTCTGGGTCG
>JAKDLH010000092.1 GCA_030452945.1 Microlunatus sp.
CACAGCACCTCGGCGTCCTCACCCTCGCCGATCTCGCACTCCACGTACGCCGCAGCCATGGCGTCACCACCGGCGGAGAGTGCGTGCTCGGCGTAGTCCAGCACCCGGACCCGGTAGTCGAGCGCGGAGATCGCGTCGACGAACGCCGACACCGGACCGTTGCCCTCCCCGGTGATCTCCCGGTGCTGCCCGCGGTCGATCACGGTCGCCCGAACCCCATCGGTCCGTCCGGTCGCGCTGACACTGGACACCTCCACCAGCTGCAGTGGACGGTCCGGGGCCAGGTACGCCTGCTCGAACACCGTCCACAGCGCGTCGGCACTGACCTCGCCACCGTCGGCGTCGGTGTGCGCCTGCACGACCCGGGAGAACTCGATCTGCAGCCGTCGAGGCAGATCCAAGTTGTGCTCGCTCTTCATGATGTAGGCCACGCCACCCTTGCCGGACTGCGAGTTCACCCGGATCACGGCTTCGTACGTGCGTCCGACGTCATGCGGGTCGATCGGCAGGTAGGGCGCCTCCCACTCCATCTGGGTCACCGCGATGCCGCGTTCGACGGCTTGGCGCTCCAGATCCTCCAGGCCCTTCTTGATGGCGTCTTGATGAGAGCCGGAGAAGGCGGTGTAGACCAGATCCCCCGCGTACGGGTGGCGCGGGTGGACCGGCAGGTTGGTGCAGTACTCCACCGTGCGACGGATCTCGTCGATGTCGGAGAAGTCGATCTGCGGGTCGATGCCCTGGGAGAACAGGTTCAGGCCCAGCGTGACCAGGTCCACGTTGCCGGTCCGCTCGCCGTGACCGAACAGGCAGCCCTCGATCCGATCGGCGCCGGCCATCACGGCCAACTCGGTGGCCGCCACCGCCGTACCGCGGTCGTTGTGGGGGTGCAGCGAGATCGCCGCATGCTCGCGGTAGCGGATCTGGCGGCCGAACCACTCGATCAGGTCGGCGTAGGTGTTCGGCGTGGCCATCTCCACGGTGGCGGGCAGATTCAAGATGATCTCCCGATCAGCGCTGGGCTGCCAGACGTCCATCACCGCATTGCAGACCTCGACGGCAAATTCCGGCTCGGTGCCGGTGAAGATCTCCGGGGAGTACTGGTAGCCGAACTCGACGTCGCCCAGATGCTGCTCGGCGTACTTCATCACCAACTCGGTGCCGCGCGTGGCAATGGCCAGGCACTCGGCCTTGTCCACCCGGAACACCACCCGTCGAAACAGCGGAGCGGTCGCGTTGTACAGGTGGATCGTGGCGCTCGTGGCGCCCACCAGCGACTCCACGGTCCGCTCGATCAGATCCTCCCGCGCCTGCGTCAGCACCGAGACCGTGACGTCGTCGGGGATCTTGTCTTCCTCGATCAGCTGCCGGACGAAGTCGAAGTCGGTCTGGCTGGCCGACGGAAAACCGATCTCGATCTCCTTGTAGCCCATCCGCACCAGCAGCTCGAACATCCTGAGCTTGCGAGCCGGGGTCATCGGATCGATCAGGGCCTGGTTGCCGTCCCGCAGATCGGTGCTCAGCCATCGTGGGGCGCGCTCGATCCGCTTGCTCGGCCAGGGGCGGTCGGGCAGGTCCACGCCGGCGTACGCGCGGTAGCGCGAGTGGGGCATCGGGCTCGGCTGTTGTACGGGTACGGACTGGACCCGGGTGCCGAAAGAGGTGCTGCGGGTGGTGCTAGTCATCGGATTCCTCGCTGGTGGGCCCGCTTGTCTGGGCTTCTTGGGTGCGGCCGGACGCACAACAAGGCTCCGCAGCGAGGGTGCCGACCCTGGTTAGTGGGCCTCGCTGCGGCAGCGAAGGAGGAGCATGCCGCCGATCCAGTCCAGGCGGGGGCGCTCGTAGCCAGCCACGTGGTCACCCTAACCCAGACGAGCCAGGACCGGAAGCCCCGACTCGTGCCGGCCGCCGTCCAGGGGTGGCTGGCTAACGTTCGCCGGGTGAAGCTTTGCCGGCGCGGTTCGGTAGCGGAAGGGGTTCGTCGGCGCAGCGGTAGCGATCGGCGTCGGGCATGGTCCAGCAGACGGTGTCGCCGTCTCTGATGCTGGCCAGCCAGGCGAAGGTTTTGGCCCGGTGGTGGCGTCGGCACAGGGGGTCCAGGTTGGTTGCCGAAGTCCGGCCTTGAGGTACGGGCTCGTGATGATCTTGGTCGCAACGGTCGGCCGGCACGGTACAGGTCGGATATCGGCAGGTACCGGCCCGGAGGCTGATCGCTTCGGCAAGCCGTCGCGAGGGTGCCGGCCGAGTTCGGTGGTGTCCAGCAGCCGGTCGCCGTCGTCGGTCAGCAGCCGGGTGAACAACACCTCACCGGAGCCGCCCGACTGTCCTGGGCTGCTGGAGAGGGTATCGGTGATCAGTTGCCGCAGTTGCTCAGCCGGCATCATGGCGGATCGGTCGGCCAGCTCAGCGGGGCAGTCGTCGAGGCCGAGCAGGCTGCTCAGCGGCACCACGATCCCGATCCGCAGCGGTGGCCGCGGCCGGCGCACCAATCCCGTCGGATCTACCATCGGCCTTCCAGCAGCCCGGTGCGGGGTGGAGGGGTGCTCCTCAGCGGCACTGATCGGCTCGCCGTCGGCGTCGAGATGCTGCCAGCTGGTGCCGAGCAGTTCACCGGTCTCGGGGTCGATGTGCTCGACCTCCAACCAGCTGTCGTCGTCACCGGGCTCGACGCCAGCGCCCGCTCCGTGGTGCGCCTCAGCCCGTGCGGCCGCGGGCGGCCGGCGCCTCCTCACTGTCACGCGCTGCGGCCCCCAAATCCTCCGACGCCCCAGCATCCTGCGGGGCGTCAGTATCGCGCGGGTCTCCGGAGTCTTCCTGGCCGTCAAGCTGGTCCGTGTGGTCGAGACCGAGCCGGCCCAACAGCAAGTCGGCGAACATGTCAGCCCGGCGCTGCTGGTAGCTGCGCGGATCATCAGCGCCCAGGGTGGTGGCCATCCAGGCCAACTGGGCATCGATGGCCGCCGATACCTCCCCGGTCACGTACCCCATCCCGTCCGAGCCCTGGGTAATTGTCACCCGGCGTTCCGCCAGCGCCCGCCGATGGCGTTGCTGGAACGCCGCTGGCTCCCAGCGCACGACCAGCCGCCATAACCAGCCCGCCAACTGCTTCGGTGTCCGGGTCTGCGCCGCCACGACCACGCCGTCGTCGATGGCGGTCAGGGTGGCCGGCTCAACCACACGGCGGGCGACCTTGTCGATCACCCGCACCTACTCGGCGTCCAACTCTCCGCGAACGAAGCCCTCCCACACACCCGGCAGACTCACCCGGAGGCGGCGGGTGCGGGCGATCAGGCAGCGCACCTGCCACGGCTGCTCCCGCAACACCACCGACGCCTCATCGGCGACGAACTCACCCGGTCGGGCCCGACCCCGAGCAGTCGGCCCCTTGGTCTCGCCGACCCCGGCAGAACGGTCGGCGGCGATGCGGGCGTCGGCGTACCACACCGAACCGGCCGCCACCTTCGCCTGGGCGACCGCCGCCTCGCGCCGGGCCGAGGCTAAGAAGTCGCGCGCGGCGGCCACCTCAGCAGCTTCGCGGTGGGCTGCGGTATCGACCATAACCTCATCCTGGCAGCCGCCACTGACACTCCCTCGAACACAGCAACGAATAAGAAGCCGAGAATGCCGACTGGGCACAACCCGTTTAGCAGAGCCGCACCCGTTCCGGTCAACCTCGCCCGCGCCGTCATCCGGCCAGTCGACCTCCCAGTCAGGAAGCTAGCGATCCTTGGTCGCTAGGTGCTGAGCCGTCCGCGGTCGATCAGCCACGCCACCGACTCCTGAACCGCCTGCACCGAGGTGAACCGAGGCGTAAATCCCAGCAGTCGCTCCGCCTTGGCCATCGAGCAGTTAGGGCTGTGGCTGATGTGGTCCCAGGTGGCCGCAGCGTCGATCGGGTCTTGGCTAGCCGCCCACTCCGCGTACGGCTGGAACTCCAACCGCGGTTCGTGACCGAACCACCACGCCAGCTGCTCGGCGTATCCACGCAGGGTCAGGGCCTGACCCGAAACGGCGTGGAAGCTCTCCCCGACGCTGACCGATCGGCAGGCCAGCGCGGCCATGATCACTCCGGCCACGTCATCGGCGTGTACGTGGTGGACCGTCTCCAGACCCAGGTTGGGCAGCGTCAGCGGCTCCCCGCGGGCCAGAGTCGTATAGACGCACGCGTTGAAGTGACCGGCGGGATTCAGCGGCACCCACCCAGGGCCGACGATGTGGCCGGGGTGCACCACCGTCACCGGCAAAGCGGAGCGAGCCGCCTCGCTCAGCAGATAGGACTCGACCGCGGCCTTCTTGATCCCGTATTCACCGAACGGCCGCTTCGGGGCTTCCTCGGGTGTGGGGACGGCGACGGAGTGACCGTGAGTCCAGATGGTGCCGACGTGCACGAGATGGTCGACCCTGCCCGCCAGCGCGTTGACCAGGTGGCGGGCGCTGTCGGGAGTAAAGCAGATCAGGTCGATCACGATGTCGCCGCCCAGGCCGGCGATCTCGTCGGCGAACCGGCCCTTATCCTCCAACGCGGTCCGATCGAGGGTCCGGCGTTCGACCCGCTGCCAGGCGGCGTGGCGTCGGTACGGCTCCGCCTGCCCGCGACTGACCGCGACCACCTGATGGCCAGCCTCAACCAACCGTGGCACCAGATAACCGCCGACGTGCCCGGTCGCTCCGATGACGACAGCGCGGGCCATGACGGGTCCTTCCGACGAGGCGAAAACCAGTGGCGGGAACTGCCCCGCCTCCCTCACCCTGACAGACATGACCGCTGTTACCGACAGACCCCTGCTCGACCGTCACGGGATGCGCCTGCTGCGCGTCGATCCGGCCGACCGCACGGCGGTGACGGCGTCGGTCGAGTTGCTCAACACCGCGCAGCGGGTCGACGACCCCGACGAACTGCCGGGTCTACCCGAGCTCAGCGCCCGCTGGCTGGAGTTCGGTTGGGACCTGGATCCAGAAACCCGCTACCTGTACGTGAACGACGCCGGCGAGCCGGTCGCGGTGCTGGAGGTGGATTTGCCCCGCCGAGACAACCGGCATCTGCTCTGGGGCAACGTGATCGTCCATCCCGACCACCGCGGCCGGGGTCACGGTACGGCGTTGGTGGCCGAGTTGGCCCGCCGGGCCGAGGAGGCCGGTCGGACCACGATCTGGCTGGAGGTGGCCGAGGATGACACCGGCGGACGGGCCTTCCTGGAAGGTCTAGGCTTCCGTTGCGCCAGCCACGACGCGCGGCGCCGTCAGGTGCTTGCCGACGCCGACCCGGAGGCGATCGAGGCCCGCCATGCCGAGGCAGTCGCGGCGGCGGCGGACTACCGGATCGAGCGGCTCACACCGCCGTACCCCGACGGGCTGCTGGGGCAACTGATCGAGGTCACCGCGGCCATCAACGACGCCCCGATGGGCGACCTCACCTTCGAGGACGAGGTGTTCGACGTGGCCCGGCTGCGGGACCTGGAGACCGCCCGGATCGGTCGCGGGGACGTGATGTACCGGCTGGCCGCCCGGCACGCCGAGACCGGGGAGATCGGCGGCCACACCATGGTGCTGGTCAATCCGCTGCGTCCGAGGCACTCCAGCCAGGGCGACACCGCCGTGCACCGGGATCACCGCGGCCGTCGCCTCGGTCTGCTGCTGAAGATCGGGATGATGCGCTGGCTGGCCGAGACCGAGCCGAAGATCACCGAGATCACGACCTGGAATCAGACCGACAACCGCTACATGATCGACGTCAACGAAGCGATCGGCTACCGGCTGTCTCGGGTGTTCGCCACGTACGAGCGCACTGCGTAGTCCGGGCATCTTCATAATGCTGAAGTAATAACCCTATTAATGGCGAGCAAAAGCGTCGATGCCCTCCACGACTCGATCAACTAGTCCGATGCTGGACAGCGCATCCTCCGCCAACAACTCCGTTATTTCGCCTGGCCGCAAAGGATCGGCGTCACATTGATGAACTATTCGGTTTCTTCGGTGAACCGTTACGCCGAGAGCACTCTTCACGGAACCTGCTTCGACTCCAAAAACAGTTTTCCAAACAGACGGTATCCCCACCATCGAGAGGGCCTGAGAAATGTCGTCCGGTCTTTGAAAAGTCTCCCTAGTGAGGGCTTCAGCTAAGTGTGACCGAATCGTCAACTCACGCGTTAGCGACGTGTTTGCAATGATCTCACTCACCGCCACAACCGAGAGGCCGAATCGGGTCGTAGCTCCCCGTTCCAGCCGGCCGACGAGAATATCACACGCTCTTGATAGGACGAGAGTGTGGAAGTAGTGATCCATTGAAGATACAGTCTGAACTAGTGCCGCCCGGTACAGATCGCTCGCATCCACCAGTCCATAGGTCATGCTACCGACGCTCTGCCCTAAACCGACTAGGTCGCGAGCTCTCGTCTGATGCGCCTTGAACGCGGCTATTTGGACGGTCACGCCCATCAGGTCTTGGTCAGCTTCTCTACTCTCAGTGCCATCTCATCGAATGTCTGATTGAAGGCGCTGATGCTCTCTTCCTGGTTCTCCCAAACCACCCCGCCTTGTCCGACGTCTTGCTGGGTTAGGGCAAACACCGGCTTTTTGGCTTGTTGAGAGGTTGCAATCAACGTATTGAAGTCCGAAACGCTGCCCAACCGAAGCCCTCCTTCCAGGCCCGCATCGGCGTACGTTTCTCTAGATAGAGTCAGATCAACTTTCTCCAGGGCGGGTAGAAGCAGGTCATCAACTGCTTCATCCAAGAGTTCGAAATAGCCCATGAAAGCCTGTGTCGGCGATCCACTTCGCAACCTATACCGTTGAACGATAGTCCCCAACAGCTTTAGACTCATCCGCGGGAAAGGATAATCAGCATTTTCGAGCGTCTCGAGTTCGGACGCGCTCTTCGCCCATCGAGCCCACCGCGGGAGTACGCGAGCGAGCGATTCCATGGCCATCACTGAGAACACGTCTGGGCTTGCGGGAATCGCGAAATAGTTCGAAGTCATCACTAGATTCTGGTTCATCGAGCCAAGCCCTGGACTGAGGTCGATCAGTACGTACTCAGCATTCAGAGAAGCTGCTGTGATATCGAACAGAAAACGCATGCTTCCAGGTAGATTCTTGAGCGCCTGCAGTGACTCGGAGAGTTGTTGCGCAATTCCAAGCGACACTTCGTATTCGGCAAGCCCCACGTGGCCGGGAACCAAGTAGAGGTTGCTTCGACCCTCTACCGCGACACAATCGACTGGCTTTAGTGGCACGGGCCGAGACGTAAATGCAGGGTCGAGCGCATCGCGGAGATTGCGACCGGGATTAGAGTCATAGAACGTGTCCAGTGCATTAGCGCTCGACAGGTCGAGAACCATTCCGGTCAGGTTGCATTGAGGGTCGGCATCCACCATGACGACTCGATGACCCCGCTCTGCCAGCTTCCATCCAAGATTGAAGCAGGTAGTCGTCTTGCTGACACCTCCCTTATTGTTGAAAAATGCGATGCTCTTGCTCATGACTCAATGGCTCCGATTCGTCGGGTTGAAATTTAGACTACCGTATGGTGAATCCCGAGGTGGTCGAGCCCGCTGCGGTCAGCCACCGCGGCTGGCTTTCGTGTGATCACCTTTTGGATTCACGACTTGCGGATGCCGTTGATCCCTGACAATGACCAGTCGTGAAGCCTATGACGCTACGACCCCGGCCAGCCAAGTGTGGTCCGAACCCAACGGGCGTTTTTCGTCGCAAGCAGGTTCTGAAGCTCAGAAGCCAAGCCGGTTCAAATACTTGGCGTTCCGCTGCCACTCCTTCAGCACCTTGACCTTGAGGTCGAGGTAGACCGGGGTGCCGAGCAGGATCTCGATTTGCCGCCGGGCGGCGGCGCCGATCTCGCGCAGGCGGGTGCCGCGGTGGCCGATGACGATGCCCTTCTGGGAGTCGCGCTCGACGATCATGGACGCGTACACATCCAGCAGCGGCTTGCCCTCCGGTCGGCCCGCTCGCAGTCCCATCTCCTCCACCTCGACGGTGATGGAGTGCGGAAGCTCCTCCCGGACGCCTTCCAGCGCTGCCTCCCGGATCAGCTCCGCGACCAGAGTCGCCTCCGGCTCGTCGGTGATCTCCCCGTCCGGATAGAGCATCGGTCCCTCGGGCAGCAAGGTCACGATCTCGTCGGCCAGCACGTCCAACTGGGCGCCGGCGGTGGCCGAGACCGGCACGATGCTGGCCCAGGCGATATCGAGGTTCTCCTCCAGTGCCTGGATGGCCATCAGATGCTGAGCCATCCGGTCCGAACTCACCAGATCGGACTTGGTCGCGACCGCGACCAGCGTCGGCCGCTTTGGCAGCGCCGCGAGTTGGGAGACCAGATAGGTGTCTCCTGGTCCGATCTTGGCGTCGGCCGGCAGACAGACCCCGATCACGTCGACCTCGGTCCAAGTGCCCCGAACCACGTCGTTCAGTCGCTCCCCCAGCAGGGTCCGTGGCTTGTGCAGACCCGGGGTGTCGATCAGCACGAGCTGGGCATCCGGCCGGTGGACGATGCCGCGAATCGCGTGCCGGGTGGTCTGCGGTTTCGACGAGGCGATGGCGATCTTGGTGCCGACCAGCGCGTTGGTCAGCGTCGACTTGCCGGCGTTGGGCCGGCCGACGAAGCAGGCGAAGCCGGAGCGAAAACCGGCCGGGGTCTCGGTGGTCCGGCCGTGGGCGACGGCAGGGTCACCGCTGGTCACGTCCGGCTGACCGTCGGTCACGGCAAGACCACTCGTTCCTCCACGGCTCCGGCGGGGTCGGCCAGCCAGACCACGATCGATTTCCCGCCGAGGTCGGCAATCACCGCCCGGTCGGCCTCGGCCAGCCGCTCAGCACCGACCACGGCCACCGCCTCCAATCCGGGGGCGCCGGACGAGACCGCCATAGCCACGGCCACCTGGACCGCAGACAGCCGCAAGCTCGCCAGCGCGACGCTGCTGGCGGCGTACGTCCGGCCGTCGGTGTCACGCACCGACGCGCCCTGCGCCGCATCGGTACGGGCTCGGGCCGCGCGGGCCAGGGTGAGGATCTTGCGGTCTTCGGCGTCGGTCGGCTCGATCGAGGCGCCGCGGGGCTGGTCGGTACTGGGCTGGTCGGCACTGGTGGGCTCGTCGATACCGGTGGGCTCCGTCATGGTTGGCTCATGATGCCTTAGCCTCTGGCGCCGAGGCCAGCCCGGTGGCCGCCTCGAGCCCGCGTTCGTCCTGGTCGTGCTGCTGGCGGGTGACCAGCACAGTCCCGATCTTGTTGCGGCGGCCGGTGGCGCGTTCGGCGACCAACTGCAGCCCGCCGTACTCCACGACCGAACCAGCGATCGGCACCCGGTTCAGCAGCTTGGCGACCAGACCACCGACCGTCTCCACATCCTCGTCGTCCAACTCCAATCCAAAGAGGTCTCCCAGATCGTCGACCGACAGCCGGGACGACACGCGGTAGCGGTCCTCGGCCAACTTGGTGACGTCGGAGTTCTCCTCGTCGTACTCGTCGGTGATCTCCCCGACGATCTCCTCCAGGATGTCCTCGATGGTCACCATCCCGGCCGTACCGCCGAACTCGTCGACCACCACCACGAGGTGGACCCGCTTGCTCTGCATCTCTTTCAGCAGCTGGTCGACCGGTTTGGAGTCCGGGCACCAGACCGTCTTGCGCATCATCGACTCGACGCGCTCGGTGGTCTGGGAGTCCGGGGCGTCGTAGACCCGCTTGATCACGTCCTTGAGGTAGAGCACACCCACCACGTCGTCGAGACCGTCCTTGATCACCGGGATCCGACTGAATCCGGAGCGCAGGGACAGCGAGACCGCCTGCCGCAACGTCTTGTAGTGCTCGATGTAGACCATGTCGGTGCGCGGCACCATCACCTCACGGACGATGGTGTCGCCCAGATCGAACACGGAGTGGATCATCTGCCGCTCACCAGATTCGATCAGCTCACTGCGTTCGGCCAGGTCGACCAGCTCCCGCAGTTCGGCCTCGGTCGCGAACGGTCCCTCCTCGAAGCCCTTGCCCGGGGTGAGCGCGTTACCGATCAAGATCAACAGGCGAGGCAGCGGACCCAGCACCGTGGTCAGCAGTACCAGCGGCCCCGCCACGCCGCAGGCCACCCGATCGTGATGCTGCTGACCGATGGTGCGGGGCGCGACGCCCCACAGTACGTACGAGATGACGATCAGCGGTACGGCGGTGAACACGACGCGCTGCCAGGTCGTGTCGAAGACCCCGAAGACGACCAGAGCCACCAGCACGATGACCGAGACCTCGCACACGGTTCGGATGAACAGTGCGGTGTTGAGATAACGCGGCGGGTCCTCCGCGATTCGCCGCACCCGCGCGGCTCCTGCCCGGCCGTCGGCCACCAGCCAGTCGGCGCGGGCGCGGGTGAGCGAGGACAATGCGGCCTCCGCGGCCGCCATCAGCCCAGCGAGCATCGCCAGCAGCAGCGCCATGCTGAGCTGGATCCAGTCTGCCTCGTTCACCGGACTCGCGACCCTCGGCTGCTGCGTTGGTCGCGCTCGGTTGCCCAGGCCCCGATCAGATCATCGGAGAGACCGAACATCTCGGCCCGTTCCTCAGCGGTCGCGTGGTCGTAGCCGAGCAGGTGCAACAGACCGTGGACCAACAGGTACTCCGCCTCCGCGACCGGCGTGCGGCCGTGCTCCGCCGCTTGACGAGCGGTCACCGCCGGGCAGAGCACGATGTCGCCCAGCAGACCCTCCGGTGGCTCGTCGTCCTCGGTCGGTGGCCGAAGCTCGTCCATCGGGAAGGACAGGACGTCGGTCGGGCCCGTTTCGTCCAGGTACT
>JAKDLH010000445.1 GCA_030452945.1 Microlunatus sp.
CATCCAGGGCTCCAACATGGCCGAGTGCCACCCGGTGGCCTACCAGTGGGTGACCGAGGCGAAGCTGCGCGGTGCCAAGGTGATCCACGTCGACCCGCGATTCACCCGCACCTCGGCCGTGGCGGACCGGCACGTCCCGATCCGGGTGGGCAGCGACATCGTGCTGCTCGGCGCGCTCATCAACCACGTCCTCACCGAAGACCTGTGGTTCCACGAGTACGTCCGCGCCTACACCAACGCCGCGACGATCGTCAGCGAGGACTTCCGCGACGCGGAGGACCTCGGCGGCGTCTTCTCCGGCTACGACCCGCAGACCGGCTCCTATGACCTGGCCAGCTGGGGCTACGCCACAGACCCGGACGGAGACGGGAACGGGCACGACTCGGGCCGGGTCGGGAGGCTGCGCGATGAGACGCTACAGCACCCTCGGTGCGTCTTCCAGATCCTCACGCGACACTTCGCCCGCTACACACCAGAGATGGTCCGGGACACGTGCGGCATCAGCGTCGAGGACTTTCGCTACATCGCGGATGCGGTGACGTCCAACAGCGGCCGGGAACGCACGACGGCCTTCTGCTACGCCGTCGGGTGGACACAGCACAGCCTCGGCGCGCAGTACATCCGCACCGCCGCGATCCTGCAGCTGCTCCTTGGCAACATCGGCCGGCCGGGCGGCGGGATCATGGCGCTGCGCGGACACGCGAGCATCCAGGGCTCGACCGACATCCCGACGCTCTATGACCTGCTGCCCGGCTACCTGCCGATGCCGTTCGCCGGCAAGCACGAGAGCCTCGAGGACTACATCGGCGCCATCGCATCACCGGACCAGAAAGGCTACTGGACCTCGGCCGACGCCTATACGGTGAGCCTGCTCAAGTCGTGGTGGGGCGATGCGGCAACGGCGGACAACGACTGGTGCTACGACTACCTGCCGCGCCTGACCGGCAGTCACAACACCTACGCGACGGCCATGGACATGCTCGATGGCACCGTCGAAGGCTACTTCCTGCTCGGCCAGAACCCTGCCGTCGGCTCGGCGCACGGCAGTCTGCAACGCAAAGCCATGGCACAGCTCAAGTGGCTCGTCGTGCGCGACCTCAACCTCATCGAGTCTGCGACGTTCTGGAAGGACGGCCCGGAGATCGCCTCCGGCGAGCTCGAGACCGCGCAGATCGGCACGGAGGTGTTCTTCCTGCCGGCGGCCGCGCACGCCGAGAAGGACGGGTCCTTCACCCAGACCCAGCGGCTGCTCCAGTGGCACCACAAGGCGGCCCCGCCGCCGGGGCAGTGCCGCTCGGAACTGTACTTCTACCACGAGCTCGGCAAGAAGATCCGGGCCAGGCTGGCCGGCTCGACCGACCCGCGCGACCGGCCCGTCCTCGACCTGACCTGGGACTACCCCGAGGACGAGCACGGCGACCCCTCCGCGGAGGCGGTCCTCGCCGAGATCAACGGCCGGCACCTGACGGGTCAGCACGCGGGCGAGCTGCTCGCCTCCTACACCGAGATGCGGGCCGACGGCTCCACCGACGGCGGCTGCTGGATCTACACGGGCGTCTACGCGGGAGGGGTCAACGCCTCGGACCGCAAGAAGCCCGGCCGTGAGCAGTCGCCCGTCGCCCCGGAGTGGGGGTGGGCCTGGCCGATGAACCGCCGCATCCTCTACAACCGGGCCTCGGCCGACCCCGAGGGCCGGCCCTGGAGCGAGCGCAAGGCACACGTCTGGTGGGATGAGGAGCAGGGCCGGTGGACCGGCAAGGACGTGCCGGACTTCCCTGCGACGACCCCGCCCTCCTACCGCCCTGAGCCGGGCATCGGGGGCCCCGAGGCGCTGCGCGGCGATGACCCCTTCATCATGCAGAGCGACGGCAAGGGGTGGCTCTACGCCCCCCGAGAGATGATCGACGGGCCGCTGCCGACGCACTACGAGGCGCAGGAGTCGCCGGTCCGCAACCCGCTGCACGACCAGCAGCGCAACCCGGCCCGGCTGATCTAC
>JAKDLH010000446.1 GCA_030452945.1 Microlunatus sp.
CACGTCGTCCACCAGCGCGCGTCATGACCGAAAAATAGGCTACGTGGCATTGGGCCTCGGCCCTGCTGCAGCGCCGCCACTCGCGCGGCTCGCACGACCCCACCGACCCATCCAGTTCGCCCGAGGCGACCCTCACGTCACGAGCTGAAGGCGCCACCCTCGACAGATCCCCCAGTACCGACAAGACCGGAAAGGCCTAGAAGATGCCGAAGAGCCCAGTCAGAACCCGACCCGCAGCGGTTGCCGTCGCCTCGATAGTCCTGCTCGCATCCCTGGCAGCGTGCGGACGCGGAGGCGGGTCCCCGACCCCGGAGAACCCGGCCGCGTCCGCCCAGGCAACCGGTGACCAACCCGGATCCGGAAGCACCGGCGTAACCGCCGACACCATCAAGATCGGCGGCAGCTTCCCGTTCAGCGGCGGCCTGGCAATCTACGGCAACCTCTCGAAAGGACTGGCTGCATACTTCGGCAAGGTCAATGGGGAAGGCGGCGTGAACGGCCGCAAGATCGACTACATCGCGCTCGATGACGGCTACGATCCCTCCCGGGTAGCGAGTAACGCGCGAAAGCTGGTCGAACAAGACCGCGTCTTCGCGTTCGCCGGCTTCGGCGGCACCAACCTGACCATCCGCGACTACATGAAGAGCAAGGGCGTCCCGCAGTTCGTCATGGCCGGGAATGCGCCGTTGTCGGACGTCAAGACCTACCCGGCAACGCACGCCTGGTGGCCCGATATTCGGCTAGAGGGTGCCATCACCGCCAAGACCGTCTTGAAAGAGAACCCCAACGCCAAGATCGGCGCACTCGGTCTGGACAACGACATCACCGCGAGCCAGGTCGAAGGCATCAAGGAGGGACTCGACGGGCACAGCGACCAACTCGTGGCGCAGGAGGTGTTCCCTCCCACCGCGCAAGACCTGACGAGCCAGATGAACCGCCTCAAGGCCGCCGGCGTCGACACCATCATCTCGGGCATCGACGCGCCGACGCGCCGTCTGGCTCCAACGCGCTGCAGTACATCGCTCAGACGGGATGGCACCCGCAGATCTACAACTACTCAGTCGCGTCCAGCGTCCAAGCCCTTGTCGGTCCTGCGGGGGCCTCAGCCAAGGGACTCAACAGTGTCCAATGGCTCAAGGATCCCGCCGACCCGCAGTGGAAGAATGACCCTGGTATTCAAGCATTCAAGAAGGCCATCGCCGAGTACGGTAACGGGGCCGACCCGGACAACATGATCGTCCTCAACGGCTACGCCTTCGGGCAGGCGCTCGTGGCCGTCCTCAAGACCATGGACACACCCACCCGCGAAGGGTTGCTGGACGCTTGGGGCAAGGTCGACAACGTCACTAACGATGCGCTGCTTCCAGGTCTGAAGCTCGACTCCGGGCCAGATGGCCGGCTGATCCACAGCTATCGCCTCACCACGTGGGTCGGCAGCACCTGGAAGGTCACCGGAGACGTCATCGATGCCTACCAGCTCGGCCTACTGAAGAAGTAGGCCCGGTGTGCCGACGAAGAGAGCCGCCATGATCGCACCACAGATCACCACGCCAGACGACGTCATTCGGCCTCAGACGACGGAAGTGGATGATGGACTATTCGCCTACCTGCAACTCTATGGGCAGTGGGGCCTGAACAACGCAGGTTTCATCGTGGGCAGGAAACGCGTGTTCGCCATCGACACGTGTTTCACGGTGCGGCGGGCAGAGGCCTTCCGCAACGCCATCAAGACGGCGACCGACAATCCCTGCACCACGCTGCTCAACACCCACCACCACGGTGACCACACGTACGGCAACTTTCTCTTCCCGGAAGCGACGATCATCGCGCACCGGCTGTGCCGGGACGAGGTCATCGAGACCGGGCTGTCCACGATCGGCATCTTCCAAGAAGGCGTCGACTGGGGGGACATCCAGATCGAGCCGCCTTTCGTCGTAACTACTCAGGTCTCAGGCTGGGACTGGGACCCAGGCGTTGCCCTGCAGTGC
>JAKDLH010000093.1 GCA_030452945.1 Microlunatus sp.
ACTCCACTCGCCCGTCTACGGTGACGATCGGGTTGTCGATGGCGGAGGCGAGCTCGACGGCGGCGACCGTACGGGCGTGAGCCATCGTGTCGCGGACGCCACCGGCGACCTGGGGAGAGCACCGCAACGAGTACGCGTCCTGTACCCGCGTGCACGCCTGCGTGCGGTGGGACTCCCGGATACCGCTGCCGGCCATGATCATCCGTAGGTTCGCGGCGGAGGCGCCCTGGCCGGGATGCGGTCGCAGCGCATGCAGGTCGGCCGCGAACACGTCGTCGGTGCCGAGCAGGCCCTCGACGCTCATCGCCGCGGTCACGTCGGCGACCCGCACCAGGTTGTCGAGATCGGCCAGGGCCAGCACCAGCATGCCCAGCATGCCGTCGGTTCCGTTGATCAGCGCCAGGCCCTCCTTCTCGGCCAGCACCAGCGGGGTGATGCCGGCCTCGGCCAACGCCTCCGCGGCCGGTCGGAGCTGGCCGTCGTGATCACGGACTGTGCCTTCACCGGTGACCGCGAGGGCGCAGTGGGCGAGTGGAGCAAGATCACCCGAGCAACCCAGGCTGCCGTACTCATGGACGATCGGGGTGATCTGCGCGTTCAGCACGTCGGCGTAGGTCTGCACCACCACCTCACGGACCCCGGTGCGCCCGGTGGCCAGGGTGGACAGCCGCAGCAGCATCAGGCTGCGTACGACCTCGCGCTCGACCTCCGGACCGGAGCCGGCGGCGTGCGATCGGATCAGGCCGCGCTGCAGTTGGGCGCGCATCGCGGTGGGAATGTGCCGGGTGGCCAGTGCGCCGAAACCGGTGGAGACGCCGTAGTGCGGTTGGGGATCGTCGGCCAGGGCCTCGATCACCGCGCGGGTCCGGCGGATCTCGGTCCGAGCGTCCTCGCCGATGCGTACCTGAGTGTCGTGGCGGGCTACGGCGACGACCTCAGCGAGGCTGATCGGTCCCCGTCCGACCGTCACGGAGGAAGTCTGGGAGTCCATGCCTCATTCCACGGGATAGGCACGGCCGCGCGCTAGGGGGGATCGGGAGAATTATGTCTCAGGTCTGAGACACTTGGCCGTGTCTCTGGCTCCGTCCGCTGACGCGGTCCTTCGGATCTTGGTCCTGCTCGCTCGGCAGGTCGAGCCGGTGCCGGCCGCGACGGTAGCCGCCGACCTCGACCTGCCACGCTCGACCACGTACCGGCTGCTGGGCGCGTTGGTCGACCAGGGCTTCGTCAGCTACCTGCCTGAGGAGCGACGGTACGGGCTCGGTGTCGTCGCTTTCGAACTCGGATCGAGCTACTCCCGGCAGATGCCACTGCGCCGGGTCGCGCTGCCGGTGCTGACCCGGCTGGTCGACACGGTAAAGGAGAACGCTCACCTGACGGTCTTGTACGGGCCGGACGTCTACTACGTGATCGAGGAGCGAGCCCCCCGCCGTCGAGCCCTGGTGACCGACGTCGGCGTACGGCTGCCGGCGACGCTGACCGCCTCCGGACTCGCCGTGCTCTCGGTCCTGACCTCGACCCAGCTGCGGGCCATCTACCCGACGTCAGCCTCCCTGGTCGAGCGGGACGGTCGCGGTCCGGCCACTCTCGCCGAACTGCGGATCCAGTTGGCCGAGGTCCACCGACGCGGCTACGCGGTCGAGGAGGGTCTGGTCACCCCCGGACTGGCCTCGGTCGGAGTTTCGGCGTTGGACCGCAACGGCTACCCGGTGGCCGGGATCTCGGTGACTTTCGAGGCCGAACGGGTGGACCCGGAGCGGCACGGACGCCTGGTCAGCGCCGTCCAAAGGGCGGCGGCAACGCTGACCCGCCGACTGGGGGGATGATCCGGACGTCAACCGGCACACTGCTGGCAGGCCGGCACACGTGTACCGATCCTGGGGAGCATTCGCCGACGGGTCGCCGACGCCATCGGCGTCAGTTGGCGACCTACGCTGGCGATATGTCGCAGTATCCCGGGTACCCGGGAGGACCCGGTCAAGGTCGGCCGCCGTTTCAGGCTGCCGGGATGCCACCGGCCGGCCCGTGGCCGACGTACGGGCCGATCTCGGCGCCCCCGTACGGGCCGGCGCCCCTCCCGCAGCGGCCGGCCGTGATCGCCATTGCGGCGACCATGACGGTGACGGCGTCGCTGCAGTGGATCTGTGCCCTCAGCTTCGGCTGGCTGGTGGCGACCGCGGGTGCCGCGGGGCTGTCCACCACCGACGTCGAAGGCAGCATCTTTCACATGCTGCGGCGGTTCCACCTGCGGATGATCGAGGGCCTGGCGCTGCCGCTGTACGGGTTTCCGGTGCTGGCCTTCTTTCTTGGGTTCGTGATCTTGGCGCCGCGGGTCTGGGCCCGGCTGGCGCTGACCCTGACCGGCGTCGCGACGCTGGCTTGGTCGGGTTGGTGGCTGCGCAACGACATCCTCTGGTGGCTGCCGTTCGCCACCTACATCGGGATCGTCTGTCTGATCTTGTGGACCCCGGGCGCGACCCAGTGGTACCGACAGCGGCTCAGCTGAACGTGCCCAGCCGACGGACGGCCTCGTCCAGGACCGGGTCGGACTTGCAGAACGCCCAGCGCACGTACGGTCGGCCGGCGTCAGCGCGGGCGTAGAACACCTGGTGGGGGATGGCCACCACGCCGCAGCGCCGGGGCAGGTCCCGACAGAACTCGAGCCCGTCGGCGTAGCCCAGCGGTCGCACGTCGGTGGTCATGAAGTACGTGCCGTCGGGCATCGCCGGCTCCAGTCCGACCGAACGCAGCCCGGCGGCCAGCCGGTCCCGCTTGCCCTGGAGTTCGAGCCGGGACTGCGTCACCCAGTCGTCACAGGAGTCCAGCGCCTGAGCCACGGCCGGCTGGAACGGCGCGCCCGAGACGTAGCTGAGGAACTGCTTCACCGCGGTCAACTCGGTGATCAGCTGAGCAGGACCCAATGCCCAGCCGATCTTCCAGCCCGTGGCCGAAAAAGTCTTGCCGGACGAGGAAATCCGGATGGCGCGATCCCGCAGACCAGGAAACGTGGCCAGCGGCAGGTGCTCGACCTCGTCGAAGATCAGGTGCTCGTACACCTCGTCGCACACCACCAGCAGGTCGTGGGCGATCGCCAGCTCCGCGATCGCCGACAGCTCGGCCCTGCCGAGGACCGCGCCGGTCGGGTTGTGCGGAGAGTTCACCAAGATCATCTTGGTGGCAGGGGTGACGGCGCGACGGAGTTCGTCCAGGTCGAGGACGAAGTCCGGTCCGAAGACGGCCACCCCGACCAACCGACCGCCGGCGAGATCGACCGAGGCGGCGTAGGAGTCGTAGAACGGCTCCAGGGCGATCACCTCGTCACCGGGGTTCACAAAGGCCAGGATCGCCGCGGCGAGGGCTTCGGTCGCCCCGGTGGTGACAACCACCTCGGTGTCGGCGTCGTAGTCCAGACCGTAGTGCCGGCGACTGTGCTCGGCGACCGCCTGGCGCAGCGGCGCGATCCCTCGTGCTGGCGGGTACTGGTTGACGCCGGCCGCGATCGCCTGCTCGGCCGCCTCCAGCATGAGAGCCGGGCCGTCGTAGTCGGGGAAGCCCTGTCCCAGGTTGACCGAATCGGTGGCCACCGCCAGCGCGGACATCTCGGCGAAGATCGTCGTGGCGGCCGAACGCACCCGGTCGGCCTTCCAGCGCGAGCTGACTACCTCGGTGCGCACCATGGCGTCACCCTAGTGCTCGCCAGATCCGTACCACCCGTCGACAGCCCGGTGAGGTGCTCAGGTGATGATGGGAATGACCCGCTGACCACCTGGGAGGTTGTCCATGACCAGCTCGACGCGTGACGCAGTGCTCGATGCCGTGCCCGACGGGCTGCTGATCGGTGGCACTTGGCGTCCGGCCGCGACCGGCAAGACCCTGGACGTGGCCGATCCGGCCACCGGCGACGTGCTCAAGTCCATCGCCGACGCGGACGCCGACGACGCGATGGCTGCCCTCGACGCCGCGGTCGAGGCGGCGGACGACTGGGCCAAGACCCCGGCGCGGGAACGCGGCGAGCTGCTCCGCCGCACCTTCGAACTGGTCCGCGAGCACGCCGACGAGATGGCGTTGCTGATGACGTTGGAGATGGGCAAGCCGCTCAAGGAGTCCGCGGGAGAGGTCACTTACGGCGGGGAGTTCCTCCGGTGGTTCAGCGAGGAGGCGGTCCGGATCACCGGCCGCTACGGCACCAATCCGGAGGGCAACGGCCGGATGGTGGTGACCAAGCACCCGCTCGGACCCTGCTACCTGATCACGCCGTGGAACTTCCCACTGGCCATGGCCACTCGCAAGATCGCCCCCGCTCTGGCCGCCGGCTGCACGGTCGTGGTCAAGCCGGCCTCGCTCACCCCGTTGACCACCTCGTACGTGGTCTCGCTGCTGCTGGAGGCGGGGCTGCCGGACGGGGTGGTGAATGTGATCACCAGCTCGTCCTCCGCCGCGGTGTCGAAGCCGATCCTGGCCGATCCGCGACTGCGCAAGCTGTCCTTCACCGGCTCCACCGAGGTCGGCCGATCACTGATCAAGCAGGCGGCCGACAACGTGCTCCGCACCTCGATGGAACTCGGCGGCAACGCCCCGTTCGTGATCTTCGACGACGCCGATCTCGACGCCGCTGTGGAGGGAGCGCTGGCCGCGAAGTTCCGCAACGTGGGCCAGGCGTGCACGGCCGCCAACCGGTTCATCGTGCACTCCTCCCTCGCCGCGGACTTCACCGCGCGGGTCACCGAGCAGGTGGCGAACATGAAGGTAGGTGCCGGCACCGAGGATGACGTCGGATCGGTCCGCTGATCGACGACAATGCCGTGGACAAGGCGATCCGGCTGGTCAACGACGCTGCCGACCGCGGCGCCACCGTGACCACCGGTGGTGAGCGGGTGCAGGGTCCGGGCACCTTCTTCCAGCCGACGGTGGTCAGCGACGTCCGGTCAGGGAGCGACATCTGGTCGCAGGAGATCTTCGGCCCGGTGCTGGCGGTTGCGACCTTCGATGACGAGGCCGAGGCTGTGCGGCTGGCCAACGACACCGAGTTCGGATTGGTGGGCTACGTCTACACCCGCGATCTGGCGCGCGGCCAGCGGATGATCGAGTCGCTGCAGACCGGGATGCTGGGCCTGAACGTCGGCGTGATCTCCAACGCGGCCGCCCCGTTCGGTGGGGTCAAGCAATCCGGTCTGGGCCGCGAAGGCGGGTTCGAGGGGATTGAGGAGTATCTGTCGACCAAGTACACGATGACCCCGAACCCGTTCGCCTGAGCTGACTTCCACCGCCTCGGCTCAGTCGACGCGCAGACCCTTCATCGCCTGCCGGGCCGGCGCGTTGTACTCCGGGGTGTTACCCGGCACCGAGGAGGCGAACAGTCCCGCCGAGCCGTCCTTCAAGTCGACGATCACCACGGTGAGCAACTCGTTCGTCGCCTCCAGGCCGGGGATGGAGAAGCTGAGGTCGGACTCCATCAGCCAGGCGTCGTGTCCGTCGACGGTCATGGCCTGGCTGCGGGTGTCGTGTCGGGTCACGGCCGCGTCGCCGTAGAAGGTGCCGGTAACGCAGCGCAGCACGATCTCGGCGCCGTCCTTCGGGGCGAAGAAGCCGTCGCCGGCGACCAGTTCGCCCACCATCACCGCGGCCCCCCAACTGATGGTCGGGGTCTTCTCGGTCTGCACGAACTGCTGCAGCACGTCCCGCCCGAACGGCACCTGGTACTCCGGCGCCGGCGCCCCCCACGGAGCGGGTAGCTGTGGGTAGGAGAGTTGCCCGCTGTGCACCCGCCCGTCACCCGGCTGGGGTGCCGGGGTCGAGCTCGTCTCCGGTTTCGGGCAGACGTCGGCGCTCGGGTCGCCGCCCGGCAGACCGGGCACCCCGCCCATGGCGCTGCTCAGACCGCGGACGGCGAGCACCACCACCACGACCACGGCGACTGCGACTGCGATCAGGGCGATCAGCCAACCGCGTCCGGAGCGCTGGCTGGGCACGGTGTGGGTGGGGTTCGGCGGTGCGCCCAATGGGGTCGTGCCGCCGGCGGCTGGTGCGGGCTGGCTGCTCAGCTGGTTGGTCCAGGAGTGCCCGTCCCAGTATCGGTGCAGACCGGGCTGGCCGCCGGGATCGGGATACCAGCCGGGTGCGCTCACGGCGCGCAGTCTACGTCGGGAGCAGTCTTCACGACCGGCTTGAGAGGGCACAATGGCGGGGTGACGCAGTCCTTGATGGATGACCTCGCCGATCCGGACGAGCCGTCGGTCCGACTTCGGCCGCGTCGCCCGTGGTCGGCGCTGACCGTCGTCGGGCTCCTGCTGCTGCTGGCCGGTCTCGGCTGCCTCGGCTGGGTGGGGTGGCAGTACTTCGGCACCAACGTCACCTCGGAGAAGGCGTTCCAGGAGGAGACTTCCCAGCTGCGAGAGAAATGGTCGCAGCCGGGCGACGAATCCGACGGCGAGGGTTCGGCGGGCTCCGCCAAAGAGGGCAAGGGGAAGAGCCAGGTCGAAAAGGCGGTGATTCCCGGCGACGCCATCGCACTGCTGCGGATCCCCGCGTTCGGGTCCGACTACCAGGTGCCGATCCTGTCCGGCACCGACCTGTCGATTCTGGACCGTGGGGTCGGGCACTACACCACCACGGCGAGCCCGGGTGAGATCGGGAACTTCGCGGTCGCGGGGCACCGAGTGACCCACGGCCAGCCGTTCGCTCGCCTGCTCGAACTCGACTCCGGCGACCAGATCGTGGTCGAGACCAGGGACAAGATCTACACCTACGTGGTGGACGACTCGCCGCGGAATCTCACCGTGAATGACACGCAGACCTGGGTGCTCGATCCGGTGCCCAAGCGGCCGGGGGCGGAGGCCACCGAGGCGTTGATGACGCTCACCACCTGCCAGGACCTCTTCCACTCACCCGACCGGTCGGTCGGGTTCGCTCATCTGGCCGAGACCGTCGACAAGGGCTGAGACTTTTCCAACGAAGACCCGAGCCGGATGAGAGTGCTTTCATCGACGCGCTGGTGGGGAGGATCCGAGCCACAATAGGGGCGTGCGTGTCCCATCGTCTGTCTTGCTCGCCGTGGCGGGGTTGGCGGCCATGACGGCAGCGGTGTGGTTCACCCTTGTCGACCGAGCCGCCCCCGCCGAGCCCGATCTGGGTCCGGTCGTGCGGGTCGAACTGAGCAGCGCGTCCCCAAGTGCGTCTTCCGATTCGACCAAGCCGTCCTCGACCAAGCCATTCTCGACCACGCCATCCTCGACCAAGCCGAGTCCACCGAAGAAGCGTGGCCAGCAACAGACGACCCGAGCCACCTCCCCCAGTGTTGGCGCCTCGACTCAGGCCGGTGCTCGTTCGGTACCTCGTCACGACCCGGCCCCGGCCGGGGACGCCGACAGTGATGATTGGGACGACGACAGCGACGACTGGGACGACGACAGCGATGATGACCTGGACGACGACAGCGATGACGACGGGGACGACGACTAGGACACAGATGACTGATCGCGGACACCTGGATCTGGCGCAGCGCCGATGCGTCCGGCCTCCGCCAGCACGCTGACATGCGCCTGAAAACTCTGGTTCTCGTCCGAAGCACTCGTACCCGGGTGCTCGGGTGGTTCCTGCTGATCGTCGCCGTGGCGCTGGGCGTCAACCTGGTCGCGGTCGAGGAGTCACTGCAGGCCCGGGCGCGGGCCGCCGTGGCCGCGGAGCTGGAGCATGAGGTGGTCAAGTTCCGCGAGTACGCGAAGACGGCGGTGGACGAGACCACCGGTCGACCCTTCAGCAGTGCCCGAGAGCTGCTGAAGAAGTACCTGACCCACGCGGTGCCCGAGGCGGATGAGGCTCTGTTCAGTGTGGTGGACGGCCAGGCCGGCCACCGGACGCGGAACCCGGTGCCGATCCGTCTCGACCAGCGACCTGACGTGGTCGCCACCGCCAGTGCAGCCACCGAGCCGCTGATCAGGACTGTCCAGACCGCCGATGGGGACGCGGTCTATGCGGTGGTGCCGGTAAAGACCGAGACAAAGAGTCCGAAGGCCGCTTTGGTGATCGTGCAGTACACCGCCCGGAGCATGGCAGAGGTGGCCTCGATCGTGCGTCTACTCGCCGTAGCCAGCATCGCTGCCTTGGCCCTGGCCGCGGTGATCTCCTGGTTCGTGGCCGGTCGAATCCTGGCTCCGCTGCGGCAGGTGCGACGAACCGCAGAGACCATCAGCGAATCCGACCTCACTCAGCGCATCGACATCGCGCCCGACGCCCGTGACGACGTCGCTCGCCTGGCCCACACGTTCAACGGGATGCTCGACCGGCTTGAGTCCGCGTTCCGTACCCAGCGAGCCTTCCTCGACGACGCCGCCCATGAGCTGAGAACGCCGTTGACGGTGATCCGCGGACATCTCGAGCTGATGGGAGACGATCCCGCGGAACGGATCGAGACGACCGCCTTGCTGTTGGACGAGATCGTGGGAATGAACCGGTTGGTGGATGACCTGCTCGTGCTCGCCGCGGCCGAACGACCCGATTTCTTGAATGTCGGGGACGTCGACCTGACCGACCTCGTCGTCGGTGTGGTGGCCCGGGCGAGTGCGCTGGCCCCCCGCCGATGGCGTATCGCGAGCACCACCGAGACAATCGTGCTGGCGGATCGCCAGCGGCTCACGCAGGCGCTGATGCAGTTGGTCTCCAACGCCGTTCGCTTCACCGAAGATGACGACCGGCTCAGCCTCGGCTCCTATCTGGAGGACGGATGGGTGGTGCTGACCGTTGCCGACACCGGTCGAGGGGTGCCGGCGGAGCTGAAAGAGAGCATCTTCATGAGGTTCCATCGCGGCAGCCGATCCGGTGGCGAGAGCACCGGCTTGGGCCTGGCGATCGTCCGCTCCATCGCCGAAGCCCATCGCGGAGAGGCGACGGTCACCGACACGCCCGGCGGCGGGGCCACGTTCAGCGTCCGATTCCCGGCGCGCTGGCGACCTACAGGTCGTCGTAGCGGTGCCGACGACGAAGGCGCGGCGGCCGGGTCCGGACCGGAGCCCGAGCCCGAGGCCGAGCGTCAGGCGGCAGCGAGGGGGGAACGAGTGTGAGCCACATCCTGATCGCGGAGGACGAACACCGGATCGCCTCGTTTGTGCAGAAGGGGTTGCGAGCCAAGGGTTTCACCACCACAACCGTGACCGACGGCGACCAGGCGTATCGGCACGCGCGGTCCGACGCCTACGACCTGATGATCCTCGACCTGGGGCTGCCCATTCGCGACGGCATGTCCGTACTGCGGGCGCTGCGTGCGGAGCGGAGCCGCCTGCCGGTGGTCATCCTCACCGCCCGTGACTCCGTCCAGGACACCGTCACCGGATTGCAGAGTGGGGCTGATGACTACCTGCGCAAGCCGTTCGCCTTCGACGAACTGCTGGCCCGGGTACAACTCCGGCTGCGCAGCACCGGTGCCCCGCCCGAGCCGACCGTCCTGCACGCTGGGCCGGTCACGCTGGACCTGCGGACCCGGCGGGCCCAAGTCGGCGAACGCTGGGTGGAGCTGACCGCACGCGAGTTCTCCCTGGCTGAGCAGTTCATGCGCCACCCCGACCAGGTGCTCACTCGGGAGCAGCTGCTGAGCCGCGTGTGGGGCCTGGACTTCGACCCCGGTTCCAACGTCATCGACGTCTACGTCCGCTACCTGCGCCACAAGCTCGGCGACGACCGGATCGAAACCGTACGCGGCATCGGATACCGCTTCAGCGTCGATTGACGGCGTCGGTCAGTCGACCGTGATCCATCGCATCGTCCCCTCGCCGACGTCACTGCGGACCTCGAAACCGAGGACATCGCGATAGAACTCGAGCGCGCCCGGCCAGATGAGAATGCCCTCATCGCCGCCTCATGGTGGGCTCACGACGGCAGCGCACAGTGGTTTCACGGGTCCGTTCGGGCCCCGCGGAGACCGACCAAGCGGAGGCAAGGCGATGCATCGAGTGACCGGGCACGAATCGCGACGGCGCATCGCGCTGTACTCCCACGACACCCAAGGACTCGGACACATCCGACGCAACATCGCCCTCGCGTCGGCTCTGGTAGCGGCTCATCCCGCCACCGACGTGCTGCTGCTCACCGGTGCGCCGGAGGCGACCTGCCTGCCGCTGCCCCCCTGGACCGAGACCGTGACCCTGCCGACGCTGCGCAAAGACATTCAGGGCCGATACCGGCCCCGGGTCCTCGGCACCTCGTTGACGGATCTGCTGCGGATACGAGCGCAACTGATCGGATCTGCGGTCGCGTCGTTCGAGCCCGATCTCTTTGTCGTCGACAAAGTCGCTCGTGGCATCGGCGGTGAGCTGGACCAGGCGCTGCGCACGCTTCGGCACCGATCCACCAAGGTCGTGCTCGGCCTTCGCGATGTCTTGGATTCACCCAGCGTCACCTTCAGCGAGTGGCGGGCGGCCGGAATCAGCGAGACGGTCCGCGACCTGTACGACCAGGTGTGGGTGTACGGCGATCCCGGGGTCTACGACGCGGCGTCGGCGTACGGATGGTCGTGGCCGGTGCGGAGCAAGATGATCTACACCGGCTATCTCGCCCACGGGCGAAGCCGCTCCGCTGAGTCCCACCGTCCTCGCGCTGCCGATCCAGCGCCTCCGGTGGATCCGTA
>JAKDLH010000447.1 GCA_030452945.1 Microlunatus sp.
AACGGTACGGTCATGGTGATCTTGTCCCGGTCCGGGAGCACCCGGGTCGGGTCGTCGGCGAAGGACTTGATCACCGAGAAGAGGTAGTCCCAACGCCCGGCGTTCAACCCGGCCGCGTAGTCCTTCAGCTCGTACAGGATCTCGGTCATCTCGAAGGCTGCCGGCAAGGTCTCGACCAGGCAGGTCGCGCGGATGGTTCCGTGTGGGATGCCGAGGGCCTGCTCCGACCAGGCGAACACGTCCCGCCACAGCCGGGCCTCGAGGTGGGACTCCATCTTGGGTAGGTAGAAGTACGGGCCCCTACCGCTCATGATCAAGGACAACGCGTTGTGGTAGAAGAACAACCCGAAGTCGACGAAAGCGGCCGGGATCGACTGACCGTCCATCCGCAGATGCTTCTCGCACAGATGCCAACCCCGAGGCCGGACCATGATCGTCGCCGTCCGCTCGCCCAGCTCGTGACGACGGCCACGGGGGTCGGTGACGTCGATCTGGCGGCGGATCGCGTCGTACAGGTTGACCTGCCCGTCGACGATGTTGAACCAAGTCGGCGAGGTGGCGTCTTCGAAGTCAGCCACCCACACCCCGGCGCCGGAGTTCATCGCCTGGACGGTCGTCTCGCGGGTCGGTGGCCCGGTGATCTCACAACGTCGGTCCTCCAGCCCCGGTGCCGGGGGAGCCACCTGCCAGACCTCGTCGGTTCGCACCCCGGCCGTTTCGGCCAGGAAGTCGAACGCCGCTTCACCCTCGGCCCGACGCCGCCGGCGCAGAGCCAGCAACTCCGCCCGGCGACCGGCGAAGTGCCGATGCAGACCGCAGATGAAGTCCAGTGCCCCGGGAGTCAGGATCTCCTCGGCCCGGGGATGCTCGGTGCCGAGCACGCTCACCCGGCTGCTCAGCCGGTAGCGGTCGTCGCCCGGTGCGGGCGCCCGGAAGGGCTGGTGGGCATAATGCGGCCCGGTCCGTTGGGACGGTTCCTCGATGATGGTCATGATCATGATCTCCTGTGTCGTCGGTGCTGGGTCGGTGGGCTTGGCATGGATCGGTCGTACTCACTGCTCAGTGAAACTGGGCAGCCTCGGTGGAGCCGGCGAGCGCGGTGGTCGCGCTGGCCGGGTTGAGCGCGGTGGCCACCCGGTCGAAGTAGCCGGTGCCGACCTCGGCCTGGTGGCGGGTCGCGGTGTAGCCGGCCTCCTCGTCGGCGAACTCGGCCTGCTGCAACGCGACGTAGGAGGTCATGCCGTTCTGCGCGTAGCCCTTGGCCAGCGAGAACATCGAGTGGTTGAGAGCGTGGAAACCGGCCAAGGTGATGAACTGGAATCGGTATCCCAGCTCACCCAAACGATCTTGGAAGTCGGCGATCTGGTGGTCGTCCAAAGCGGATTTCCAGTTGAACGACGGCGAGCAGTTGTAGGCCAGCATCTTGCCGGGGAACTCCGAGTGCAGTTCGGTGGCGAACTCCCGGGCCAGTCCCAGGTCCGGGGTCCCCGTCTCGACCCAGATCAGGTCGGCGTACGGGGCGTACGCCTTCGCTCTGGCCAACACCGGCTCGATCCCGTTCCGCACCCGGTAGAAGCCCTCACCGGTTCGCCCTCCGTCGCAGAACGGAGCGTCGACCGGGTCGATGTCGGAGGTGATCAAGGACGCCCCCAACGCGTCTGTGCGGGCGATCACCAAGGTCTCGGTACCCATGATGTCGGCCGCTAGCCGGGCGCTGTTGAGCGTGCGCACGTGCTGCTGGGTGGGGATCAGCACCTTGCCGCCCAGATGACCGCACTTCTTCTCCGAGGCCAGCTGGTCCTCCCAGTGCACCCCGGCGGCGCCCGCGGTGATCATCTGCTTCATCAACTCGAACGCGTTCAACGGTCCGCCGCCGCCGGCTTCGGCGTCGGCCACGCTCGGCGCGCTCAGCTCGCCCGGCCGGGCTAGGTTGTCGCCGTTCGCCCCGGGGCGCTGGGGCTGTGTCTTATAAAAATAT
>JAKDLH010000094.1 GCA_030452945.1 Microlunatus sp.
CGGGTGCTCAGGATCCAACCACCGCATGAACGGCAGCATCACCCTGACACTGACTCCATCCTCCCGCAGGAGCAACAACCGGCCACGGCCATCGTGTCCACCCAGTGCCGTCGCGGCATCGGGCCACCCAGTGCGGCGCCGAGACGTCCGCCGTACCTCAACCAGCCCATTCCTGTGGATCGACTGAAGAGGCCGCGTACGGCGACGTCGACCCGCCGCCCGGGGCGGGGAGAATGGCAACCATGTCGGCGTCACGGATCGTGGTCGTGGAGGACTCCGACGCGATCCGGCTCTCGGTGGCGGCCGTGCTGCGCGCACACGGGTACGCCGTCGACGATCGGGCCGACGGCGCCGACCTCGAATCGCTGCTCGGTCGGCCCACGGACCTCGTGCTGCTGGACGTGATGCTGCCCGGTCGGGACGGATTCGAGCTGCTCGAGATCGTCCGGCGGACCAGCGCCGCCGCCGTGATCATGCTGACCGCCCGGGACGCCACCGCCGATCGGGTGCGCGGGCTGACCGCGGGCGCCGACGACTACCTGGTCAAGCCGTTCGCCATGGCCGAGCTGCTGGCCCGGATCAAAGCCGTGCTGCGTCGCAGCCGACCCGTCGGCGGGACTGTGCGGATCGGGGACCTTGAGTTCGACGATGACCTGGTCCGGGTCACGTCCGGCGATCGACCCGTCCAGCTGACCCAGACCGAGCGGCGGGTGCTGGCCTACCTGGCCAGTCACCCGGACCAGATCGTTAGCAAGACTCAACTGCTGACCGCGGTCTGGGGCTATGACGGATTCGCCGATAATCTGGTCGAGGTCAACGTCTCCTCGCTGCGCCGCAAGCTGGAGGCCGAGGGGCAGGCACGGGTCCTGCATACCGTCCGCGGTCGGGGCTACCTGCTGTCCCCCTGTCCGTGAGGGGCCATGCCGGCTCGCTGCGGACTCGGGTCACGCTGGCCGTGATCGCGGTGCTCGCCGTCGTGCTGCTAGCCGTTGGCCTGACAGTCAATGCGGTCTTCGCCGCCCAGTCCGAACGCAGCCTGGACGCGCTGCTGACCGGCCGGGCCCAGCTGGCCCGACAGCTTGGCAAAGCCGGGCGGGGACCGCAGCAGATCGTCAACCAGGTGAGCACCGATGCCGTGGTCGCCACCCTGCGGACCCGCAGCGGCCAGGTTTTCACCGCGGGCGGCCAGGCCGGACCGCAAGCCCGGACGGTCACCACCAAGCTGACCGGCGGACCGCGGGTGAACGGGGCGCGGTTGACGATCGCGGTCGACACGACGCTGGTCGACGCGGCCCAGCAGCGGCTTCGACGGCTGCTGATCCTGTTCGGGTCGGCGGCACTGCTGATCAGCGCGGTGCTGGTGACGGTGATCGTGCGTCGTACGCTTCGTCCCCTGGACGAGGTCGCCGGGCTCGCCCGCCGGATCACCGCCGGTCAGCGGGGCCAGCGGTTGCGACCGGACCGCACCGACACCGAGATCGGCCAGACCGCGCAGGCACTGGACGACATGCTCGACGAACTGGAGGGTGCCGAGGCGCGGGCTCGAGCCGCCGAGGGCCGGAGCCGGCAGTTCCTGGCCGACGCGGCGCACGAGTTGCGGACCCCGGTCGCCGGGGTGCAGGCGGCTGCCGAGACCCTGCTCCACGACGGCGCCACCCTGGAGCCGGAGACCCGGCAGCGACTGGAGGCGCTGCTGATCCGGGAGGCGGGCCGGACCGGACGACTGGTCAGCGATCTGCTGGTTATGGCCAGACTCGACGCCGGCGAGGTAGTCCGCCCACGGGTGCCCACCGACCTGAACCAGCTGGCCAGCCAGGAGGTGCAGCGCGTACGGCTGACGCACCCCTCGCTGACCCTCACCCAGACCGGCCCTGGAGCCGTCGTCGCCGCCGACGAGGAGCAGATCGGCGGGATCATCCGCAACCTGCTCGACAACGCCGCGCGAGCGGCCGCGCCGAACGGGCAGGTGGGAGTCACCGTCGGCTCGACAGAAGGCTGGGCCGTGGTGGACGTCGAAGACAACGGACCCGGGGTGGCGGCGGCGGATCGGGAGCGCATCTTCGAGCGGCTGGTCCGGCTGGATCCGGAGCGGACGGATTCCTCCGGCGGATCGGGGCTCGGTCTGGCCATCGCCCGTGGCTACGCCCGGGCCCACGGTGGGGACGTCCGCTGCCTGCCGAGCGAGCAGGGTGGGTTGTTCCGGTTGGCCCTACCGCAGGCGTGAGAGAGGTCCGCGAGTCTCGGGTTGCGGTCCGGGTCAGATCGCAACCGCGGTCCAGTGGCCGCGGTCAGCTCAGGTGAACAACCCCTCGACGCGTTTCTCCCACCCGTTCAACACCGCACCCGGATCAGTGCCCAGGACCGAGTCCAGCAGGCTGGCGTACACCGACCGGAAGTCCATCCCGGCCTTGAGATCGCCGGAATCCAGATCCGTGAGGCTCGGCTCCGCGCCGTAGAACCCACCGGTCACGCCGCGGCCAAGCACGAAGACCGGTCCGGCCGTGCCGTGGTCGGTGCCGTCGCTGGCGTTGGCGGTGACTCGGCGGCCGAACTCGGAGTAGACGGCGGTGACCACCTGCCGGCCCCGATCGGTGCCGGCGAGCCGGGTCTGGAACGTGGTCAGCGCCCGGTCCAGTTCGGTGAGCAGCCGCTGCTGGGTGCCGCGCTCGCCTGCGTGCGTGTCGAAACCGCCCAGGGAGACGGCGTAGACCCGGGTGGGCACGCCCATCTCGACCAGCGTGGCCACCAGATCCAGCTGCCGGCCGAGTTCGCTCTGGCCGCCGGCCGACGCCCCCTGGGCGTTCTCGTCACTGCCGGCAGAATCCTCGTCGGGGTTCTTGGCCGCCGCCGGTTCGAGGGTCTTCTGCACCCGGCCCAAGTCCGCGATCGACGTCGCGGCCCGGGCCTGCCAGATCCCGTCGGCCTGGTCCGGCCGCCCCAGCAGGGCCAGCGAACGACCGAGGGCTGTCTTCGGCACTCTAAGGCCCCGCACCGGCAGTGACGCCCCGGCCGCCGTCGCCCCGGCCAGCATCGGCGGGATCAGCGTGTCGAGGGAGACCGCGAGCAGCGGGTCGGTCGTCGTGGTGTCCAGCCAGCGGCCGAGCCAGCCGGTGGAGGCGGCCGTCGCCGGTGACGCGGTCTGCCAGATGGCCATCGACCGGAAGTGGCTTCGGTCCGGTTTGGGGTAGCCAACGCCACGCACCACCGCCAGCTCGTGGTCGGCCCACAGCCGGTGCAGGCCGGTCAGCCCAGGATTGAGGCCGAGACCATCACCGAGATCGAGCACGTCGTCAGGTCGGTACGCCAGTTCGGCCCGGGCTCTTGCGTAGGCGGGATTCCCGGCGGGCACGACAGTGTTGAGGCCGTCGTTTCCCCCGTACAGGGTGACCATCACCAGCACCCCGGCCGCTGGGTCCAGCGGCGTCCGTTCGGCGGCCGCGACCAGGTCCGTCAGTTGATCCGGGTCGCGCCGACGGCCAGGGCCCCGGCCGCGGCCACCCCGGAGAAAGCGAGGAAGCGGCGGCGAGTAACCGGATGAACCTGGGTGAGCAGGGAGGGCATGGGCACGGGCTCCTTCAGCGAGAGACGATGAACTCGGGCGAGACGGCGGCCAGCGCGACCGCATCGGCCGGCCGGTCGACCACTTGACTGATCGCGTTGGTGGTCCGGGTGGTGAAGGCATCGACGCCGAGCAGTCGGCGGATGACCTCGCTACGATTACGGGTCGCCGTCTTCTTGACGGCGGACAGGTCCGCGGCCTCGGCGAGCACCCGCGCCGCGCTCAGCCGAGCGGCCGCGGCGCCGGTGGTCAGCCAGGCTGACCCGGCCGGCCAGCCGCCGACACTCGGCGGACGGAACGGGATCTGACCCATCCCGCGCAGTGCGACCAGCAGCCGCCGCCGTACGGGGTCGGCCAGGACCGACGGAACGACCTCCAGCGCGCGACTCACACCGACCAGCCACTCCACCGGCTGCTTCACCAGGCTGCCCGCCGGATCACGGAAGTCCGGTGACGTCGCGATCGCCCGCAGGGTGGCGGCGACATCACGGCCGGATCCGTACGCGGTGAGCACTCGTTCCCTGGTCGCGGCGGAAGGGACCGTGGGGGAGACCAACCGGAACCAGAGCCGACCAGTGACGAACTCGGCGGAGGCCGGCTGCTTCAGCAGCACCTCGACCAAGCTCTCCGCGCCGAGATCTCCGGTTGTGCCCAGCACGGTCTTGCTGCCGTCGTCGTGCCGCCGCGGTCGCAGCGTGACCCGTCCCGTCTGCCGCTGGATCCTCCAGCCGGTCAGGGCCCGGGCCGCTTCTTTGACGTCGCTCTCGGTGTAGTGGCCGTGTCCGAGGGCGAACAGCTCCATGAACTCACGCGCCAGGTTCTCGTTGGGTGCTTGGGCGGTGTTGTCGTTGCCGTCCAGCCAGATCAGCAGCGCGGGGTCGACGATCAGAGCCCCGGCCAAGGCGGTGAAGGGGCCCATCGCCCGGGAACGGAAGGTCTCGTTCTGACTTAGCATCAGCGAGGCGAGCTTCACCTTTTGCACACTGGTGGCGAAATGCCCGTGCCAGAACCAGGTGAGTCGCTCCCGGGTCGGGTGCTCGGCGGCGACCATCCGGTTCAGCCACCACCAGGTGAGCTCGACCTGTTGCTCTCTCAACTGCCGGCGATAGTCCCGGCGCTCTGCCCGCTGTTGCGGGGTGAGATCACCCTTCTGGCCCCGCTGGCGCGTCTTGTCCTTTCCTCGGGCCGGCCCTTCGACCACGTCGAACTTCGGTGCCGGGGTTTGCTGCACCCCGGGATCGGCGGCGGTCGAGTCCAGCAACGTGTCGAGAGCGGCGTTGAAGCCATCGCGTTGCAAGTCCGCCAGCCGGACACCACCAGCGCCGAAGCCGAATCGGTCGACGAGTCGCCGGACAGCGTCGGGCTCACTGAGCTCTGCCATGCCTCCAGGTTCGAGCAGCAATTCGCCAGCGGGAAGCGATCAGCCGGTTCCCTCAGCCAACCGACAGGTACACCGTGATCGAACGAACCGTTTCGCCGCGTCCTGGGTCTGCTCCTCCGGTAACCGCATCCGGAACAGCACGTGTACGGCCTCGTGCGGGTTGAACCGCTCACCGCGCCAGCCGGGCTGGATCCGGGTGGCGGCTGGCTGGTCGAAGCCGTCGACGTGGGAAAGCACCGACAATCAAGGTGACGAATTCGGTCTCGGCGGCGGAATCGACCACCCAAACCAGACGTTCCCGCGGGAACGTTTCTCCTGGAGGCAGCTACTCAGTGGACAGGTGCTCCAACAAGCCTGGCATCGCCCCTTCGACCGCGGCGAGCGTCCGCTCGAAACCGGCGCCCGGACCGTACCAGGGATCGTCGATGCCCGACCCGGGCTCGGCGTCGGGGTCGAAGTCGGTCATCAGCCGGATGTTGTCGGCCCCGGGAGCGACGGCGACCATCTTGCGGATGTGAATGTCCTCCATGGCCAGCACGAGGTCGGCCTCTTCGATCTCGGACCGGGTGACCTGGTGGGCGGTGTGCTCGCCCGTACGGTACCCGTGACGCGACAAGACGTCGGTGGCCCGATGGTCGATCGGCCCGCCGATCGAGTCCCGGCTGGTGGCGGCGCTGGTGAAGACGATGTCGTCCAGTCCGCGATCGGCTGCCATCTTCTCCGCGACCCGTTCCGCCATCGGCGACCGACAGATGTTGCCCCAGCAGACGAAGAGGACCCGGCGGGGCGTAGGCGCTTCTGTCATATCCGTCCCTTCAGTCATGTCCGCCGCGTTGGGACGAGTTGAACACCGCGTTGCCGATGAAGCTGACGATCGACACGATGATGGATCCCCATACTGCGGTCCAGAACCCGTCGACGTGCCAGCCGAGCCCGAATACCCCCGCCAGCCATGACGTCAGCAGCAGCATGCAGGCGTTGATCACGATCAGGAACAGACCGAGGGTGAGCAACACGATCGGGATGGTGACGATGGTGAACAGGGGTTTCAAGATGGCGTTGAAGACCCCGAAGATCACCGCCACCACCAGCAAGGTGAGCACCTTGGCGGTGTTGTCGGCGCCCGTCAGGTAGATGCCGCCTACCAGCCAGGAGGCGACGCCCAGGGCAACGGCGTTGACCACAGTACGGAGGAGAAAGCCCATGCTTACGATCCTGCCATGTCGAAGCCGGCCATCGCCTCAAGCCATCGCCTCAGGCTGGGTCGCGGTCCCGGCCGAGAGCTCCAGCCACGGCATCCTCCAACTCACGCCCGATCTCGGGCAGTCCGGCGTGGCAACCATCGCGGACGATCTCACGGCCGTCCACGATCACGGTGTGAATGTCGGCGGCGGTGGCCGCGAACAGCACGTGGGCCAGCGCGTCGCCACTGCGCGCGCCAGCGGTCCGCGGCGTGTCCAGGGCGACGGTGACCAGGTCGGCCAGCGCGCCGGACTGGATCCGGCCGGCGTCCCATCCAATGGATGCCGCCCCCGAATGGGTGAGAGCAGCCGCGATGGCGGGGGCGCTGAGATGGCCGCGGATGCCGCTGACCAGCCTCTCGTTCAGCTCGATGGCCCGGCCCTCCTCCCACAGGTCGATCGCCATGTGGGCGTCGCTGCCCACGCAGAGCGGCGATCCCGCCGCCCGCAGCCGGATGGCCGGGCCGACGCCATCGGCCAGGTCTCGCTCGGTGGTGCAACACATCGAGATCGATGTTCGCGACTCGCCGAGGACAGCGATGTCGGCCTCGGTGAGGTGGGTAGCGTGGACTGCCGTCGCCCTCGGCGACCACACCCCGGCGTCGGCCAGCAACTCGGTGGGGGTGCAGTTGTAATACGCCATGCACGCCTGGTTCTCGGCTGGCTGTTCAGAAAGATGGACGTGCAGCGGCAGATCGCGCACGGCGGCGAACTCCGCCATCGGCCGTAGCGCTGGCTGAGGCACCGCCCGGACACTGTGGATCGCGGATCCCACCCGGGCCAGCGGCGAAGACGGACGCAGGGCGTCGACCCGCTCGGCCCATCCCTGGAAGGAGCCGTCATCGAACCGACGCTGCACCCCGGCCAGCGGCCGGCCCGTCACGTCGCCCTGCAGATAGCACGTGTCGAGCAGGGTGATGCGGATTCCCGCGTCGACCGCGGCCTGGATGACGGCGTGGGACAACTCGTTGGGGTCGGTGTAGCGCTGCCCCCCATCATCATGGTGCAGATAGTGGAACTCGCCCACACTGGTGATACCCGACAACGCCATCTCCGCGTACGTGGCACGGGCGAGCCGGTAGAGGGTCTCTGGATTCAGCCGGGCCGCCACCGCGTACATCAGGTCTCGCCAGGCCCAGAAGTCCGCGACACCGCTCTGGCTGTGGCCGCGGATGGCGCGGTGAAACACGTGGGAGTGGGTGTTGACCAGACCCGGCATAGTCAGCCCAGGCAGCCGCTGGGCGTCGGCGGTGGGGGCGCTGTTGGGGGTGACCGCCACGATCCGGCCGTTGCGGGCCTCGATCAAGACGTCCCGTTCCATCCGCTCACCGCCCACCCAGGCCAGCTCGGCGTGCCAGGCGCTGGTGTCGTTGCTCACCACGATGTCTCCTCGAGGACGGTGCCGCTCTTGACTACGGTGGTGACCGAGTTCCGACCGATCCGATACGCGATGTCTTCATGACGCGGCAGGTCGAGCACGATCAGGTCAGCCTGTTTGCCCGGCTCCAGGGAACCGATCCGGTCGGACCGGTTCAGCGACCTGGCGGCACCGAAGGTCGCGGCGCGAACCGCCTGAGCCACACTCAGCCCGCCAGAGCGGCAGGCCATGGCGATGGCCAGTTGCATGTTGGTGACCATGCAGCCGGGGCAGACGTCGGTGGCCAGAGCGATCTCCATTCCCGACTCGGCTAGCAGACGTCCCTGCACCGGGTGCGGATGCGCGACCGCGTAGTCCAGGCACGGCATGTAGACCCCGACGATGCCGGCCTCCGCCAGCCGCCGCAGCTCCGGCTCCGTGGTGAAATTCAAGTGGTCCACACTGACCGCGTCGACCTCGATCGCGAGATCGGCCGCACCGGTGTGGCTGTACGCGTCCAGGTGCAGCTTCGGCGCCAACCCGTGCTCGACGCCGCGCACCAAGATGCGACGGGTCTGGTCGAGATCGAAGTATCCCTGGTCGCAATACGCGTCGCAGAACTCGGCCAGCCCGGCGGCCGCGACGTCGGGGATCTGGTCGAGGATCTGATCGACGTAGTCGCCCGGAGCCACGTCGGTGGGGAAGGCGTGTGCCCCGAGGTAGGTGCTGACCAGCTCCGCGTCCGTCCCGGCGTCCAGCAGCCGGTTGGCCTCCAGTAACCGCAGCTCCGCCTCGGGCTGCAGACCGTAGCCGGTCTTGCTCTCCAGCGTGGTCGTGCCGGCGGCGACCATCTCGGCGATGCGGGGCGCCGCCTGGGCGACCAGCTCCGCCACGCCACACGCCCGGGTAGCGGTGGTGGTGCCGACAATGCCGACGCTCGCCCCGGCTGGCGGCTCAACCCCAGCGACCCGGGCCGCGTACTCCTCGACCCGACTGCCGCCGAAGACCACGTGGGTGTGGGCGTCGACGAAGCCGGGCAGCACCACCCCACCCTGGGCGTCGACGACCTGCCGCCCGGTCCAAGCCGACACGTCACCGACCGCGGCGATGGCCCCGGCGTCGATCGCCACGCCGCCGCTGGTAACTCCGATCAGATCCGGCGCATCGGCCGCGCAGGTCAGCACCTCGGCCGCGCCGGTGATCAACAGATCTACCTCGCGAGGGGATGGCTCAGGCATCGGACGTCCTTATCCGCGAGTTCTCAGGCCTTGGCGCCGTCGGGGCCGAACGTGGCCTCGCGCGTCCACCACAGCGGAACGCTGAGACCCTCCTTCGGTCCGACCGTCTCGGCCACCTCACGAGCGCGCTCGTAGCCGGCCTGAGCGTGCCGGACGACGCCGATGCCGCTGTCCACGGTCAAGCTGGCCTTCAGCCGGAAGCCGGCCTCGTCGCTGCCGTCGGCGATCATGGTCACACCGGTGTGCACCGAGTCGCCCATCGCGTAGTTGGCCTGGATGGCGATCAGATCGCACATGCTCGAGGCGTTGAGCAGGCCGTTCAAATAGGGCCAGTCCGAGATCACGTCGGAGCCGTCCGGCATGTTTTCGGACTCAAAGGTCGGGTTGATGATGGAGCCGGAGTCCAGATTGTCCCGGGAGAACGCCACCGGGCCCTTGACCTCGCCCGCTTTGATCAAGTCGTTGACGGCCAGCCCGAACTGCTTGCGCTGACCGAAACCGAGATAGCAGACCCGGGCCGGCAGCGCCTCGATCGGGACGTGCTGACGGGCCAGCGTGATCCAGCGGGTGACCAGCTCGTCGTCGGCGAACAGCTCCAGGCACAGGTCGTCCAGTCGGGCCAGGTCGGCCGGGTCTCCGGACGTGCAGGTCCAGCGGAACGGTCCGCGCCCCTCCAAGAACAGCGGCCGCAGGTACGCGGAGACGAAGCCGGGGATCTTCATGGCCTCGTCGAATCCGGCCAGTTCGCTCTCCCGGCGGATCTGGTTGCCGTACTCGAAGGTCGGTACGCCGGCGTCGTAGAACGCGTTCATGGCCTTGAGCTGGCGGACCATCGCCTGCCGGGATTCGGCGAAGTAGGCGTCCCGGTCCCGTTTGCGGTACTCCTCAGCCTCGTAGACGGTGTGGCCGACCGGCACGTAGGCCAGCGGGTCGTGGGCCGGTGTCATCTCGGTCACCACGTCGGGGCGGAAGTCGTTCTCCAGCGCGTACTCGAACAACTCGGTGGCGTTGGCGACCACGGAAATCCCCAGCGGCTTGCCCTCGTCGGCAGCCTCACGAGCCATCTTCAGCGCCTCGGGAATCGAGTCGGCCACCACGTCGCAGTAGCCGATTCGCAGCCGGTTCGCGATGATTCGCTCGTCGACGTCGGCGCAGACGGCGACGCCGCCGAGCATGGTCATCGCTCGCGGCTGGTTGCCGCCCATCCCGCCCATGCCGGCACAGAGCAGGATCTTGCCGACCCAGCTCCCGTCCAGGTGCACGTTGGCCACCGAGCGCAGCGTCTCGAACGTTCCCTGAATGACTCCCTGGGTGCCGATGTACTCCCACGGCGAGGCGGTGTACTGGGCGAAGATGGTCAAGTTGGCGTCGTGCAGATCATAGAATCGCTGCCAGGACGGCCGGACAAAGTTGGTGGTCGCCATCACCACGCTCGGAGCCAGGTCGTGGGTCTGGAACACGGCCACGGGCATGCCGGACTGAACCACCAGGGTCTGGTCGTTCTCCAGGTTCTTCAAGGCCTCGACGATGGCGTGGTAGGACTCCCAGTTGCGCGCGGCTTTACCGATGCCGCCGTAGATCACCAGCTGCTCGGGGTGCTCGGCGACCTCCATGTTGTTTTCCAGCATGCGCAGGATGGTCTCCTGCTTGCGCCCCTTGCAGCGCAGCGTGTCGCCACGCTGGGCCTTGACGTCGTAGACGACGTCCTTCGGCTCGAACTCTGGGTAGCTGACCGCCATGTGCTCGGTCTGCTCCAGGGAGTTGGCGGAGGTGGTGGAGGGGGTCATTGTTGAGCTCCTG
>JAKDLH010000095.1 GCA_030452945.1 Microlunatus sp.
CCACATAGGCGCGCGGGGCGTGGCCCAGCTGCGCCGCGAGTTCGATGGCGATGGGCGTCAGGATCACGGCGACGGCATTGTTGGACAGCACCTCGGTCATGGCGAGGCACAGGAAATAGACGCAGACAAGCGTCCAGAATGGCGACAGCCCGCGCAGGAAGGGCTCGACCGCGTTCACGATCAGCTCGACGGCGCCCGTATGCTCGAGCGCCGAGCCGACGACCAGCGACGTCATCAGCAGCACCGCCGGCAGCGGACTGATACCGGTCTGGTCACCGTCGGGCAGCAGGTAAACCAGCGACTCGAACGCCGCCTCTTTGGCGGTGAAACCGATCAAGGGCGGCACCGCGGCCATCGACGCCGCCGCCAGCGCGGCCGCGGTCGCGGTCACCGGCATCCGGCGGCCGAGCCCGGACAACCGACGGATGTCCCGGGTGCCGGTGTAGTGGTCCACCACACCCACGACCAGGAAGAGGGCCGCCTTGAACAGGGCATGGGAGATGATCATGGCTACCCCGGCCAACATCGCCGAGCGGGTGCCGAGGCCGCACATGGCCATCAAGAAGCCGAGCTGGCTGACGGTCCCGTACGCGAGCAGCAGCTTGATGTCGTACTGACGCAGCGCTCGCCAGGCGCCGAGGATCATCGTGGCGGCACCGAGGGTGAGCACGATCGGACGCCATCCGGGAACGTCGGCAAAGGTCGGGGCCAGCAGCGCGACCAGATAGACGCCAGCCTTGACCATGGCCGCGGCGTGCAGGTAGGCACTGACCGGGGTCGGGGCGGCCATCGCACCCGGTAGCCAGAAGTGGAACGGGACCTGGGCGGACTTGGTGAGGGCGCCGAGCAGCAACAGCAGGATCGCCACCCCGGCGACCGCCCCGGAACCGAGTCGGTCCGGGTCGGCCAGCAGCGTCGACAGCTGGAAAGTGCCAGTGCTGACCCCGATCATGACGATGCCGACCAGCATGGCCAGTCCGCCGAACGTGGTGACGATCAAGGCGGCCAGCGCGGCTCGTCGGTTGGCGCCCCGGGTCGGGTAGTGCCCGATCAGCAGGTAGGAGAAGACGGTCGTCAGCTCCCAGAACACGTACAGCAGGATCAGGTTGTCGGCCGTGACCAATCCCAGCATCGCCCCGGCGAAGGCCAGCAGCAGTCCGCCGGTGCGAGCCGGGATGTCGGGCTCGGCGAAATACCAGCGGCAGTAGAACAGCACCAGTGCGCCGACCCCGGTGACCAGCAGAGCGAGAACCCACTGCAACGTGCCCAGCCGATACGCGAGGTCGACCCCGAGGGCAGGAATCCACGGGGCCGACTGGGTCAAGACGCCCCCCGCAACGACGGTGCCGGCCTGGGCCGCCAGCCAACCGAACGCCACCGCGGGCGCCGCGGCGAGCACGAAGAACGCCCGGGCACGCAATACCCGCACCAACAGCGGCGCAGCACACGCCACCGCGAAGTGCACGGCGATGAGGAGATTCACCAGGGCCTCTCGTCGTGGGGGCGGGAGCGGGGCTCGTGATCGACGCTTGGACTTTATCGCCGATCGGCAACCAGGCGCGCGGGCACGACGTGAGAGATGAACAGTCACGGTGGAGCCGGGCCCACCTAGCCGGTTTGCCGCCGGGGGTCTGGACCGGCAGGGTAGTGGCCATGAGTGCTGAGCTGGTCCGTGCCGCCGTCGACCGTCGTTTCCCGGGAACGAACGACGTTCCCGCTGGGAACGAGTTCGTGATCTTCAGCAAACCCGAACTCGGCCGGCTGACCGGCGACGACCTGGAGCGAGTGTGGGACCTGTTGGAGACGACGCTGAAGGCCTACGACGTGCGGGTGCACCGCAGTCTGATCTCGACCGGCGCCGAACTGGCGGCGAGCGGAGTGATGGCCCGGCACTACGGTGTCATCAACTCGGTCTCCTGTCATGGCCGGTCGGCTCTCACCGAGGACGCCGAGCAGGCGTTGACTGAGCAGTACGCCGATGAGCTGACCGCCGGGGCTGCGGTGCTGGGCGGACATCAGTTTCTGCAGGAATATTCGGAGTTCACGCCGTTCTCGCTCGGGACCCTGTTCGCAAACATCTCGGTCGGGCGACTCGGGCCGGGCACCTACGCCGGGCTGGCCGCCGTCGACGGGCAGCCGGTGGTGATTTTGAACGGCTTCCACCCCCGCCAGCTCGCCATGTTCACCGCCGAGGACACCGTCTGCGCGTTCCTGCACGGCAGCAGCGCGACCTCGTGGAAGTCGCTGCGCAAGGAGATGACCGGCACCACCGACCCGGTGAAAGCGGACCCGGGCTCGATCCGGGGCGCGCTGTTCGCCGACCCCGGTGGCTTCGGGCTGACCAGTGTGTCCACCAACTACAACGGCGTGCACATGTCGGCCGGACCGCTGGAAGGGCTGGGCGAGCTGACCCGGTTCTTCGGCGGCGCGCTGGCGGACTGGACCTTCGCCGCCACCCTGGCGGCGGCCGGCGTGTCGGGCGACGGTGTCGCCGCCCTGGTCGACAACCCGACCCTGGAAGCTGATGGCGAACGAGGTTCTGCCTTCGACCTGACCGAGGAGATGGACGCCGAACCGGCGGCGGCGCTGCTGCGTGGAGCCAAACCGGTCGACTGACATTCCCGAGTGAGGTTGCCCACGAAAACGCTTACTCCCCGTGCACGTTGGCCTCCAGGCGTCGCCCGAGGACGAACGACAACAGCCACAGGCCGGCGAACAGTCCGCCGGCCAGGAACATCGCCGGGGTCAAGAAGCCGAGCAGGAGGCCGATCGGCTGGGTGATCCAGCCGACCAGATAGCCGACCGGGCGACGCAACAGGCCGGCCGCCACCAGGGCCAGGAGCGCCGCCAAACCGCCGCCGAGTGCGGCCAGTTCGGCCGAGATCCCCGAGACCAGGATCATCACCGGCACGGCCAGTCCGAAGATGACCACCTCGAAGATCAGCACGGTGAGCAAGACCACCCGCATCGGGTTGCTGCTCGGCAGCGCGTACCTCACCGGTCGTGGTCCCGTTCACCCGGATCAACGTCGGTATCGCCGCTGTCGTCGAACCCGTTGTCGTCGAACCCGTTGTCGGCGAACCCGTTGTCGGCGAACGGGTCGTCGTCGTCGAACGGATCCGGTGCCGGCGCCTCGCCTTCCAGGGACTCACCGGTCAGGAACTCGTCGATCACCTCGGTCTGGTCGACCGACCCGGCCGGCGACCAGTCGTCGTCGGGATCTGCGTCCAGGAGTTGACGGCCATCGACCGGGGAGTTGTCGGCTTCAGGGTCCTCCTCGGCGGACCGGTCGATCACCAGCAGCGTCCGGGCCTCGCCCACCAGCACGACGGATCCGGTGATCAGCACCCCAGCGCCGCCGGCAGTGTCGGTCTCGGCCAGCGTCATCGCTCGTTCGATCGCGTCGTCGAGCCGCGGGACGACCTCCACACGCTCGGCCCCGAAGTACTCCGCTGCCAGTTCGCCGAGGTCGGTGGCCGGCATCCCTCGGCTCGTCGATGCGACCTGGGTCACCACGACCGACTGCATCACCTCCGCCCAGACCTCCAGGATCCCGCGGGCGTCCTTGTCGGCCATCACGCCGAGTACCCCGACTAGCGGGTTGAAGGCGAAAGCCTCTATCACCGCGGCGGACGCGGCACGGGCGCCGTGCGGGTTGTGCGCAGCGTCCAACACCACGGTGGGCGAGCGTCTGACCACCTCCAGCCGACCCGGCGCCGTGACCGTCGCGAAACCCTCCCGGACCAGGTCGGGATTGATGGCCTTCATCCCCAAGAAGGCCTCGGCGGCAGCCAGCGCCTGGGCTGCGTTGGCCGCCTGATGGAGTCCGTACAGCGGCAGCAGGATGTCGGAGACCGGACCTTCGCTCGCGTTCAGTCGAAGCAGTTGTCCCCCGACCGCCGGCACCCGGTCGAGCACGCCGAACTCGATACCCTCACGCTGGACGAGCGCGCCCACCTCGGCGCAGCGCTCCAGCAAGACCTGGGCCGCCTCGATCGGCTGTCCGGCCAGGATCGCCTGAGCGCCGGGTTTGATGATGCCGGCCTTCTCGGCCGCGATCTCGGCGACCGTCGACCCGAGGAGATGGGTGTGGTCGATGTCGATCGGGGTGATCACGGCGACGCCCCCGTCGGCCACGTTGGTCGCGTCCCAGGTCCCGCCCATTCCGACCTCCACGATCGCGACGTCGACCGGCGCGTCGGCGAACGCCGCGTACGCCATCGCGGTGATGATTTCGAAGAACGTCATCGCCACCCCATCGATCTGACGGGCGTCGACGAGCTCGATGTACGGCTCGATCTCGCGGACGATCTCGTCGAAGCGGTCTTCGGTGATCGACTCGCCGTCGACCGTGATCCGTTCGGTCACCGACATGACGTGCGGACTGCTGAACCGACCCGTCCGCAGTCCACAGGCGCGCAACAGGGCATCGATCATGGCAGCCGTGCTGCCTTTGCCGTTGGTTCCGCTCACGTGAATGACCGGGTACGCCCGATGCGGGTCCCCGAGCAACTCGGTCAGTGCGACGATTCGGCCGAGACTCGGGGCGACCCGGTGCTCGGGCCAGCGACGGGTCAGGGCTGCGACGATCTCGTCGTGGGTGAAATTCTCGGATGAGGACGAGGGTGCGGAGAGCGACATGGCGCTCCGAGTCTAGGGTCCCGGTCCGAACCCAGGACCGGTCGCGGTCAGCCGGCCGGTGTGCGTTGCCTCCCACCGGGCAGCTTCTGTCGACTCGCATGAACGGTTCACGCTAGCTCGACAGAAACGCCTGGTCGGGCCGGTCGGGGTGGAATGCGTGCGCGGGGCTCGGCCGCTGCTCCTAGAATCTGTGCCATGTCCGCCATATCTGCTGCCGCCGGTTTCGACGCGTCCGCTCCGGGTGCGCGCGTCGTACCGGAGAAGCCGGGGCTGGAGGGCCTGGAAGACAAGTGGTCGCAGGTGTGGCAGGCGGACGGCACGTACGCGTTCGTGCGGCCGCAGACGCGTGAGCAGGTGTTCAGCATCGACACCCCGCCGCCGACGGTGTCAGGGTCGCTGCATGTGGGACATGTGTTCTCCTACACCCACACCGACCTGATCGCCCGCTATCAGCGGATGCGCGGCAAGCATGTGTTCTATCCGATCGGTTGGGACGACAACGGTCTGCCCACCGAGCGCCGGGTGCAGAACTACTACGGTGTGCGGTGCGATCCGAGGGTGCCGTACGATCCGGACTTCGTTCCGCCGACACGCACTGGATCGAATCGGGCCGACCTCAAACGCCAGGTAGCGATCAGCCGTCGCAATTTCGTGGACTTGTGCCATGAGCTGACCCACATCGACGAGAAGGCGTTCGAAGACTTGTGGCGCCGGGTCGGACTCTCGGTGAACTGGGACGACCTCTACACCACAATCTCCGACGACTCGCTCCGGGTGTCCCAACTGGCGTTTTTACGCAATCTCGCTCGCGGCGAGGCCTACCTGTCGGAGGCCCCCACGATGTGGGACGTCACCTTCCAGACCGCGGTGGCTCAGGCCGAGCTGGAGGCGCGCGACTACCCGGGCGCCTACCACCAGGTGGCCTTCCACCGTGCGGACGGGCAGCCGGCGGTCATCGAGACCACGCGACCGGAACTGATCGCGGCCTGCGTGGCACTGATCGCGCACCCCGACGACCAGCGGTACGCCGATCTGATCGGTCGATGCGTGACCAGCCCGCTGTTCGGGGTGGAGTTGCCGGTGGTGGCGCACGAGTTGGCCGAGCCGGACAAGGGCTCCGGCCTGGTGATGTGCTGCACCTTCGGTGACCTGACCGACGTCACCTGGTGGCGTGAACTGCGGCTGCCGACCCGCGTGATCATCGGCCGCGACGGCCGGATCTTGCGCGACCGACCGGAGTGGATCGCCGACGCCGATCGGTGGGAGCAGTTGGCCGGCAAGACGACCTTCAGCGCCCGGGAGCTGGTGACGAGTTGGTTGCGCGAGTCCGGTGACCTGCTGGCCGATCCCACTGCCACCCAGCGCCGGGCGAACTTCTACGAGAAGGGCGACAAGCCGCTGGAGATCGTGTCCACCCGGCAGTGGTATATCCGCAACGGCGGGCGCGACGCCGACGTGAAGGCCGCGATGCTGGCCCGAGGCGAGGAACTGGGCTGGACGCCCCAACACATGCGGCACCGCTACGAGAACTGGGTCAGCGGCCTGAACGGCGACTGGCTCGTCTCCCGGCAGCGGTTCTATGGCGTGCCGTTCCCCGTCTGGTATCGGCTCGATGACGACGGGGAGCCAATCTATTCCGCGCCGCTGACCCCGACCGAGGACGAGCTGCCGGTCGACCCGAGCTCCAGCGTGCCGTCCGGCTACACCGAGGACCAGCGCGGGACGCCAGGCGGGTTCATGGCCGATCCAGACATTATGGACACCTGGGCCACCTCGTCGCTGACCCCGCAGATCGTCTGCGGCTGGGAGCGAGATCCTGAGCTGTTCGCGCTCACGTTCCCGATGGACCTGAACACCCAGGCCCACGAGATCATCCGGACCTGGCTGTTCTCCCGGGTGGTGCGCGCTCACTACGAGAACCACTCCCTGCCCTGGGCCTGGTCCATGATCAGCGGCTACGTGATGGACCCGGACCGCAAGAAGATGTCCAAGTCGCTCGGCAACGTGGTGGTGCCCACCGATGTGCTCGACCGGTACGGCTCCGACGCCGTGCGCTGGCGCGCGGCCAAGGCCCGTCCGGGACTGGATTCCCCCTTCGACGAGAACGAGATGAAGGTCGGGCGCCGGCTGGCGATGAAGGTGCTGAACGCGTCCAAGTTCGTGCTCGGGCTGGCCGGGGACGCGTCGGCGGCCGACCTGGCGGCGGTGACTGATCCACTGGATCGAGCTTTGCTGGCCGGACTGGAGCGGGTGATCATCACCGCGACCGCGGCGTTCGACGCCTACGACTACGCCGGCGCCCTTGAGGGATGCGAGAAATTCTTCTGGCAGTTCTGCGACGACTACCTGGAGACGGTGAAGGAGCGGGCGTACGGGACCGGGGCGGGGGCATCGTCGGCACGGGCGGCGTTGGCTATCGCGCTCGGGGTGCTGTTGCGGATGCTGGCGCCGATCATGCCGTACGTGACCGAGGAGGTCTGGTCCTGGTGGCAAAACGGATCGATCCACACCTCCCGCTGGCCGACGCCGGACGAGGTGGCGGTCGCTGGCGACGCCCTGCTGCTGGAGGACCTGGCCTCAGCCCTAGCCGCGGTGCGGGGCGCGAAGTCGCAGGCCAAGGTGTCCATGCGGACTGAGGTGTCGCGCGCCGAGCTGACCGGGGCGGCGGACGTGCTCGACCGGTTGAAGGAGATCGAGACCGACCTCCGCGCGGTGGGCCGGCTGACCGGGGAGCTGCAGTGGAGTGCGGCTGACGTGCCGCTGACCGTCGACGTCGCGCTGGTCCCGGCGTCCTGAGAGTGAGATGAAATGAAGGTGGAATTCATGCGCGTCGCGCTGGCCCAGTTCGTCTCCGGGGCCGACCCGGGCGCCAACCTGGACCTGGTCGCCGACCACGCTCGGCTGGCTGCTGAGCAGGACGCGGACCTGTTGCTCTGCCCGGAAGCGACGATGCGGTGCTTCGGGCTCCCGCTGGCCGAGATCGCCGAACCGGTGGATGGACCGTGGGCGACCCGGCTGTCCGAGATCGCGGCCGATGCCGGGCTAGTGATCGCGGCCGGCATGTTCACCCCGGCCGACGACGGACGGGTGCACAACACGCTTCGCGTCGTCGGGCCGGGAGTGGCTGCGACCTATCACAAGGTCCATCTGTTCGACGCGTTCGGCTTCGCCGAGTCCGACACGGTGGCGCCGGGTAGTGACCCGCTGATGGTGTCGATCAACGGCGTGGAGATCGGCTTCGTCGTCTGCTACGACCTGCGGTTTCCCGGTCTGTTCACCGCCTTGGCCGACCACGGCGCGCGGCTGATCTGCGTGTCGGCGTCGTGGGGAGCCGGACCCGGCAAGCTCGACCAGTGGGAGGTGCTGACCCGGGCCCGGGCGTTGGACACCACCTGCTTCGTTGCCGCCGCCGGCCAGGCCGATCCGCTCACGATCGGGGTCGCAACCCGCGGCAGTGCGCCGACCGGTGTCGGCTACAGCCAGGTGGTCTCGCCAACCGGGTCGGTGCTGGACTCCCTCGGTGCCGAGCCGGGGCTGCTCGTGGTCGACCTCGATCCAGGCGAGGTAGACACCGTACGGCGCACCATTCCGGTGCTGGCCAACCGCAGGTTCTGACCAGCAGGTCGGAAGTAGCGACCGGATTGCCTACCAACAGCGCGAAATCTGACCAAGCGGTCGAAACTTGCCGCCCCCACGCCCGCCAGCACCGCAACTTCTGACCACTCGGTCCGAACTCACGGCATCCGAGGCGGCGGCCGAGGTCAAGCCGACTTTTCCCGCCGCTCGCGCTTGGTGAACTTGTCCCGCGGGACGAGGGTGGGCAACACCGACTCCTTGACGACCTCGGCGGTGATGATCACCTGCGCGACGTCGTCGCGGCTCGGCACGTCGTACATGATGTTGAGCAGGACCTCTTCGAGGATGGCGCGCAGCCCGCGCGCGCCGGTCCCGCGCAGCAGGGCCAGGTCGGCGATCGCCTCGATGGCGTCTGCACTGAACTCCAGCTCGACGCCGTCGAGGTCGAATAGCTTCTTGAATTGCTTGATCAGCGCGTTTCGCGGCTCGATCAGGATCCGGATCAGGGCGTCCCGGTCCAGTGGGCTGACCGAGGCGATCATCGGCAACCGGCCGATGAACTCCGGAATCAGGCCGAACTTCACCAGATCCTCGGGTCGGACATCGTGGAACGGGTCATCCGAAGGGGCGCTGCGGCACTCCAAGTCGTTGTTGAAACCGAGCGGTCGCTTCCCGACCCGGGAGGCGACGATGTGATCCAGACCGGCGAACGCGCCGCCCACGATGAACAGCACGTTGGTCGTGTCGATTTGAATGAAATCTTGATGTGGGTGCTTGCGACCACCCTGGGGCGGGACCGAAGCCGAGGTTCCCTCCAGGATCTTGAGCAGAGCCTGCTGGACGCCTTCGCCCGACACGTCCCGGGTGATGGATGGATTCTCGCTCTTGCGCGCGATCTTGTCGACCTCGTCGATGTAGATGATGCCGGTCTCGGCCTTTTTCACATCGAAGTCCGCCGCCTGGATCAGCTTGAGCAGGATGTTCTCGACGTCCTCCCCCACGTAGCCGGCCTCGGTCAGGGCTGTGGCGTCGGCAATCGCGAAGGGGACGTTGAGCATCTTGGCCAGGGTCTGCGCGAGGTAGGTCTTGCCGCAGCCGGTCGGCCCGATCAGCAGGATGTTGGACTTGCTGAGCTCGACTCCGTCGTCCTCGGATCGGCGAGACGGGTTCGCGGCCTGGGCCTGCACCCGCTTGTAGTGATTGTAGACGGCGACGGCGAGGGCCTTCTTCGCCCCGGTCTGCCCGATGACATAGCTGTCCAGGAAGTGACGGATCTGCTGCGGCTTGGGTAGTTCCTCGAGCAGACCCACTTCGGTGCTCTCGGAGAACTCCTCCTCGATGATCTCGTTGCAGAGATCGATGCACTCGTCACAGATGTAGACGCCGGGTCCGGCAATGAGCTTCTTGACCTGCTTCTGGCTCTTTCCGCAGAACGAGCACTTCAGCAGGTCACCGCTCTCTCCGATTCTGGCCACGCCGCCTCCTCTCCTTGGGTTCGGGCCTCGCCGCTCGAACCCTCACGATAACCTCCGGCACGCTCACCGGCGAGGACCCGCCAGGGCGTGTGCCGGTACACCCGCCCCCGGGAGCCGGGTCCTCAGACGGGAACGGCTTTGAGCGACGTCAGCACGTCGTCGATGATCCCGTACTCCTTGGCCTGCTCGGCGGTGAGGTACTTGTCCCGCTCGATGTCGTGACTGACCTCTTCGGTGCTCTTGCCGGTGTCGGTGGCGAGCATCTCCTCCATCAGTGACCGGATGCGCAGGATCTCCTTCGCCTGGATCTCGATGTCGGAGGACTGTCCATAGCCGCCTTCGGTGGCCGGCTGATGGATCAGGATCCGACTGTTCGGAAGGGCCAGCCTCTTGCCCCTGGTGCCCGCGGCCAGGATGACCGCCGCAGCCGAGGCCGCCTGCCCGAGGCAGACGGTGCGCACATCGGGCTTGATGTAGCGCATCGTGTCGTAGATCGCGGTCAGCGCAGTGAACGAGCCACCCGGGGAGTTGATGTAGATCTCGATGTCCCGATCGGCGTCCATCTGCTGCAGACACAGCAACTGAGCCATCACGGCGTTCGCGATCTCGTCGCTGATCGGGGTGCCGAGGAAGATGATGCGGTCCTCGAACAGCTTGGTGTACGGATCGATCCGACGCATGCCGTACGAGGTGCGCTCTTCCCATTGGGGGATGTAGTAGTCCATTGTCGGCGCGAAGCGACGCTCCTCCAGACTCGGCGCGAAGCGACGCTCCTCCAGACTCGGCGCGAAGCGACGCTCCTCCAGACT
>JAKDLH010000448.1 GCA_030452945.1 Microlunatus sp.
GACGCCGACATCTGATAGAAGGCGAAGTGGCCCGGTTCCTGCTGCTTGATCGGGGTGATGATCGTCTCGGAGATGGCCGCCTCACCCAGTCGCTGCATGCCGGTGTTGATCTGGTTGTACGCCAGCACCGCCTGTCGCTCGGTGCTGGCTCCGGTGAGGAAGTAGAGCAACTTGGCCACATCCTGGATCGGGGGCAGGCCGGCCAACGAGCCGAGGATCTTGATCTTGAGCGAGACTTCGAGATGCGGCTCGGCCGGGGGCCGGCCGAGGTCTTGCTGCAATCGGTCGAGGATCAGCCCGTGCTGGATCTCCTGAGGTTGCCAGACGTCGGCGTAGAACGTCTTGTTGGTGTCGTCGACGTCGGGGAGCAGGCACAGCAGTTCCATCACGTTGCGATCGACTTCGAGTTCGACCCGGGCGAGGTAGTCGATCACGTGCCCGTACTGCTGCGCCACCGCCCGCGGATTCTTGATGGTCCGGTCGACTGAATCCAGCGCGATGGGTGGGTACAGCTCGCCCAGCCGCTCGACGTGTTCAGCGATCTTCTGCTGGGTGATGGGTTGCCGCGGCACCCCGTGAGTCTATCGACGCCCAGCCGTCGGCGAGGCCGGTGTCAGTGTGCTCCCGACCACAGCAGTTAGGTGACCCTAAGCCACGAACTCCGGCCCGGACGGCCGCACCCGGTGTGCGCGGCCCTAGTTCCGCGACCGGTGTCCACTACAGCAGGATGGCGAGCAGCAGCACGATCAGCACGATCGCGCCGATGATCACGGCACCGGCCACCAGAGCAGCTCGGCCGGCATTCCGTGACTCAGCCAACTCCCCCGGCTGACCACCCCCACTGGCCACGATGGCGGGATTCGCGTAGGTCTGTGCTGCGGGCAGGCCGGTCACGACCGGCATCAACTCGCCCATCCGCTGGGCGGCGAACAAGAGGTCCAGGCGTTCGCGGAAGTCGTCGGCGTCGATTTTTCCTTCGGTGAACGCCAGGTTGAGACGGTCGTTCAACTGATCACGCAACTGATCGCCGACCGGGGCGTCGGGAGTGCTGCGGTACGGCGAGGAGATCGGCAGCTCGCTCATCGAGCCAGCGTACCCCGAGTGGGCTGAGGCTGAGGCGTCCTTGTGGTTGACGTTCGTCCGGCTGTCCACGAAGATCGGGCTGTTTCCGTTCCCGCTGCGGTTTCGCGGGCAACGGCGCGACTTCGGGACTGGACGTTGGCGGCGGGAGCGGTCGTGCTCCACCCCCGGGCCCGCACACACCGAGCGACTAGCCGATCTGCTGGCCGATGTCGGATCGGGCGGCAACCTCGTCAACGACGCACATCTGGCGGCGATCGCCCGCGAACAACGGGCCGAGATCGTCGGCTACGACTACGACTTCGCCCTGTTCGCCGAGGTCCGCTGGCGACGACCCGACGACCTGTAACGAAACGCTAGCGCACCTCCTCCAGCACCGCAGGCAGTCCGAACGTCTTGAACAGACTGGTGTCGAAGTACGCCACCACGTGGGCCACCTCGCTATCACGGAGCTCGAGTTGTTGGATCTGGAACGCCCGGTGCGCACCGTCGCTGTCGCGCAGGTAGAGCGCGAACGCCGGTTGGCCGTTGGCCATCACCGGCACCATCCGCTGATCACCGGGGCCGGTGGCCGGGCAGTGATTCGAGATCAGCGCACCGATGGCCTCCCTCCCCTGGTACCAGGCCGTGAATGGCGGCATCTCCCACACCGCGTCGCTGGTCAACAAGGCGACGATCTTCCCGACGTCGTAGGACTCGAACGCGGCCACGTAGTCATCCAACAACTGCCGGATCCGGCCGCCGTCCGGGGGCTCGGCTACGCGCTCCGCCTCCGGGCCGAGCTTGGCCAGGTGGGCCCGGGCCCGCTGCAGGCTGCTGTTGACCGCGGCCACCGACAGACCGAGTGCGGCGGCGACCTCG
>JAKDLH010000096.1 GCA_030452945.1 Microlunatus sp.
GCGATTGGCGCAGCGGTAGCGCGCTTCCCTGACACGGAAGAGGTCACTGGTTCGAACCCAGTATCGCCCACCAACAAGACCCCCAGCTATGCCTCCTTCTGCACACTAAGGCGCTGTTCCGCCGACACCTATTCCCCAGGCGCCCTCCGGCCAGCACGTCTGACCCCACGCCGCGGCGCAAGCGCTTCTCGCGATCATTCTGACGCGGTAAACCCGCCCGGCGCGTAGCGACTCGACCGCCGCCGCACCACTTCGACGACCTCGCCGGCCACGTCCCTCGGGTCCTCGTGCTCCCAGAACCGCAGACTCGCCCAGCCGGCATCACGTAACGCCGCATCGGTCCTCGTGTCTCGGGCCTGGGTCACCTCGATCTTGTCCTGCCAGAACGCCGCGTTGGTCCGGGCCGGGCGCAGATGCTCTGGGCAACCGTGCCAGTAGCATCCGTCGATGAACACCGCGACCTTGGCTCGCGTGAAGACGAGGTCTGCGGTGCTCCTCCGGTCAGCCAGCGGCCTGACGCTGACCCGGTAGCGCAGTCCGGCCGCGTGCACGAGAGACCGCACCCGCATTTCTGGCCGGGTGTCGCGACCTCGGTTGCCGCGCATGACCGACCGCACAGCGGGGCTCGACGCCCAACTCTCAGTCATAGCGTCAATCATCCAGCCTTCCTGGCCGCGCCTTCTAGCGACTGTCAGTCGCCTCCTCTAGATTCAGACGATGCGGTCCGTAGAACTCTTCGCCGGGGGCGGCGGCCTGGCCCTCGGAACCCACCTCGCGGGCTTCTCGACCGAGATCGTCTCCGAGTGGGACCGGTGGTGCTGCGACACCCTCCGTGAGAACCAAACGACCGGCCACCCGCTCGCCCAAGGCATGGATATCCACGAGGGAGACGTTCGAGACGTCGATTGGGCCGCTGTCCCAGAGGGTGTCTCGTTGGTTAGTGGCGGCCCTCCTTGCCAGCCGTTCAGCGGTGGCGGCAAGGGTCGAGCGGCGGACGACCCGCGCGACATGTTCCCGGCCACCACCGAAGTGATCCGGACTTTGCGTCCTCGCGCGTTCATCGTCGAGAACGTGCGGGGTCTGACGCGGAGTGCCTTCGCCGACTACTTCTTATATGTCCAACTCCGGCTGGCCCATCCGGAACTTGTCAGCCGTGAGGACGAGTCCTGGACGGACCATCTCGCCCGCCTCCAGGCCGAGCACACCTCCGTGCGGTCCGACCTCCAGTATCGCGTGCTGCCGACCCTGGTCAACGCGGCCGACTACGGCGTGCCGCAGCAGCGCTGGCGCGTCTTCCTCGTGGGCTTCCGTCGCGACCTCGACGCCGAGTGGTCCTTTCCGAGGCCGACCCATTCAGCCGCCGCCCTTCGGCACGCCCAACATGTCACGGGCGAGTACTGGGAACGGCACGAAGTGCTCGCCTACGAGCGCCTGCTCCGCCCGCGTGGGCTGGGGGACCCACTGCCCGAGACCGCTAACCCCGCCATCCTTGGCCGTCCCTGGCGGACGGTGCGGGACGCGCTGACCGACCTGCCGGAGCCGACCCTCACAGGCTCCACGACCTACCTCAACCACATCCTCCAGCCTGGAGCGCGCTCGTACCCTGGCCACACCGGATCGCACGTAGACGCACCGGCCAAGGCCCTAAAGGCCGGTGTGCACGGCGTCCCGGGCGGCGAGAATATGCTGCGGCGGCCGGACGGGAGCGTGCGCTACTTCACCACGAGGGAGGCCGCTCGCCTCCAGACCTTCCCGGACCGTTACCGCCTGCACGGTCCCTGGACCGAGGCCATGCGACAGATGGGCAACGCGGTGCCGGTCCTGCTGGCGCAGATCGTCGCCGGGTCGGTTCGTGAGCATCTGGCCCTGGCCGACCTGCGTCAGGCGATGGCAAGCAAGGGTGTCACGCAGCGCCAGGCGATCGCGTGAGTCAGCCCTTCAACCCGCTCGACATGGATAACCTGGCGCACAGCATCGTCATTCGCATGTTGGAGACCGAGCCCACCCCGCTCGACTCGGTTCCGCGCTTCACCGGCGCCGGTCTCTACGCGATCTACTACTCCGGCGGCTTCCCCGCTTATGCCGTCGTGTCCGAGACGGCGGTCTCGGAGGGCGCGGCGGCTGTCCCGTTGTACGTCGGCAAGGCGGTCCCGTCCGGTGGGCGGCGCGGGCTCGACGTGACAGCGCACTCCAGCACCCGCGCGCTGGCCAACCGCATTAGAGAGCACGCAGGCAGCGTTCGAGCGACGGAGAACCTCGACATCGACGACTTCACGGCCCGGTGGCTCGTCGTGGAGGACATCTGGATTCCCCTGGGGGAGTCGGCGCTCATCCGGCGCTACCGGCCGGTGTGGAACGCGCTCCTCGACGGCTTCGGCAACCACGACCCGGGCAGGGGTCGGATAGCCGGCATCCGATCTCGGTGGGACACTCTCCACCCCGGGCGGTCCTGGGTTGTTAAGTACCCAGAGCGGACCGAGACGGCCGAGGAGATCGCGCAGGACGTGCGGGAGTACCTGCGCGCCCGGGCTCAGTAGGACGACCGATGTCAAAGCCGGCTGCCACGAGGATCTAGTTGCGGCGCCACTCGATCACGAGTGCGACCCTGGTCGGGGTGATCGTGGAGCTGCTGATCACATTCGACGCTGGAGGAGTCTGGGGCAACGGACACGCCTACCGGATCGACGACCGACACTCGAGTCGCACGGCCTTGCCTCGGTACGGTGCGGTGCGGTGATCTGGCGAACCACGGAGGCTGCTGGTCCCCCTAGAGTACGCAGGTGACGCACGAGCGACGCGAAGCGCACGATTTCCGCGATGCGCGCACCGGGCTGCTCATTCTGTCCCTGGCTGTTTTCGTGGCGGTGACCACCGAGCTGCTTCCGGTGGGCCTGTTGCCACAGATCAGCGCCACCTTCGCGGTGCCCGATGCCCGCACCGGGCTGTTGGTCAGCGCGTATGCGATCATGGTGGCGGTCCTCGCGGTGCCGCTGACCCTCGCGACCCGTCGGCTGCCGCGCAAGCCGTTGCTGTTGGCCACTCTCGGCTGCTATGTGGTGAGCAACCTCGCCGCCGCCGCCGCGCCGACGTTCGCTCTGCTCGCTGCGTGGCGCGTCGTCGGGGGTGTAGCCCACGCGCTGTTCTTCTCGATCTGCATCGGCTACGCCGCCCGACTCGTGTCCCCGGCGCTTACCGGGCGCGCGATGGCGCTCGTCTCCGTGGGCATCTCCGGTGGTCTCGTCGTCGGCGTGCCCCTGTCGACGGCGCTGGGCACCGCGTTCGGCTGGCGGGCGGCCTTTGCCTGCCTCGGGGCCCTGGTGGCGGTGGTCCTCTGTCTCGCGGCGGCGGTCCTACCGCCCATCGTGGCACCTGTCAGTCGCGGTCGGGACCACCCGGGCCGCCGCCGGGACCTCGCGACGGTTGTCGCGGCCAACGGATTGACCTACCTCGGCCACTTCGTCCTCTATACCTTCATCAGCACTCTGTTGTTGGCCTCGGGCGCGGGCCCGACCTGGGTCGGACCGTTCCTATTGGTGTTCGGCCTGTGCGGCCTCGGTGGGCTGCGGACCGCGGCGGCGCAGCTGGACGCGCGCCCCTGGGCTAGCGCGCTGGCGATCCCGGCCGTGATGGCGCTCGGCATCACGGCGGTCGGGTTGGTCTTCCCGGCGCTGTGGCCGGTGGTGGTGGCGGTGGCGCTGTGGTCCACCGCATTCGGCCCGGTCGCTTCGCTGTATCAATCGGCCGCGGTGCGCATCGACGCCGTCTCACCTGAGCTGGCCGGAGCATGGATCAACGCCAGCGCCAACACCGGCATCGCGGCCGGTGCCGCGGTCGGAGGAGCCGTTCTCGAGGCTTACGACTTGCGTACGGTCGTCTGGGTCGCGGCGGCCCTGGTCGCCTCGGCCGCGCTCATCGCACTCCTGGCCCGCCCGGTCTTCGAGTCGCCGCGACCGCTCGGCCACGACCCGCGTACCACCAGGCATAGGTGACCGCCAGCGGCAACGCGCCAGCAGCGCCGGCGTAGTCAGGAACGGCACCGCGCCGAGCGCGCTGTCCTGCGCGACTTGGAGTGCCGTGATCGCCTGGGACCGTCTCACCGACCCGCCTGATCTGGCTGCCCTCACCGTCCGCGAAGTGGAGGTCCTGAGGCTGATCGCGCGCGGCATGTCGAACGCCGAGATCGCTGCAGCGCTGGTCCTCAGCCACGCGACCGTGAAGACGCACGTCGCCCGTATTCTCGGCAAGATCGGCGCACGCGACCGTGTCCAAGCTGTGGTGACGGCGTACGAATCCGGTCTCGTCCGGGCCAGGGACTAGGCTGGCCGCCGTCTTCCCGGTGCCCGAGAGTCGGGTCTCGAACGTCGCAGAAGGGGCGCAGACGCGTGTCCAGCAGGTCGATCACTGTCATTGGAGACCAGGTCGACGGACCCGCAGTGACTGACACCACCACCGGGCTGGACCTGTTCGGCGACGACAAGACCGTCGTCGCGATGCGAATCAACGGTGAACTGCGCGACCTCAATCGGCCGGTCCTCGACGCCTCGGTCGATGAGACCGTCGCGATCGAACCGGTCGGAATCTCCGAGCCCGACGGGTTGGCCATCCTGCGCCACTCCACCGCCCACGTCGCCGCCCAGGCGGTTCAGGCTGCCGACGCCGGTGCCCGCCTGGGTATCGGACCTCCGATCAGCGACGGGTTCTACTACGACTTCGACGTCGCCGAGCCGTTCACCCCGGCCGACCTCAAGGACCTGGAGAAGCGGATGGTCCGGATCATCAAGGAGCGACAGCGTTTCGTCCGCCGGTCGGTTTCGGACGAACAGGCTCGCGACGAGCTGGGCGATGAGCCGTACAAGCTGGAGCTGATCGCCGACAAGAGTTCGATCGGCGACGGGGCGTCGTCCGACGACGGGGCAGATGTCGAGGTGGGAGCCGGTGAGCTGACGATCTACGACAATCTCCGCCGGGACGGCTCGGTGGCCTGGAAGGACCTCTGCCGGGGACCGCACGTGCCGCACACCGGTTACATTCCCGCGTTCGCCCTGATGCGCACGTCGGCCGCCTACTGGCGGGGGGACCAGGCCAACCCGCAGTTGCAGCGGCTCTACGGCACGGCGTGGCCGAGCCGGGAGGAGCTGAAGACCTACCGGACCAGGCTGGAGGAGGCGGCCAAGCGGGACCATCGCAAGCTCGGTCGGGAGCTGGACTTGTTCTCCTTCCCCGACGAGATCGGTTCCGGGCTCGCCGTCTTCCACCCCAGGGGCGGCATCCTGCGCACGGTGATGGAGGACTACTCCCGGCAGCGGCACATCGAGGCCGGCTACGAGTTCGTCTACTCCCCCCACATCAGCAAAGCGGAACTGTTCGAGATCTCCGGTCACCTCGGCTTCTACAAAGACGGCATGTTTCCCCCGTTGCATGTCGACGAGGAGCTCAACGCCGACGGGTCTGTCCGCAAGCCGGGCCAGGACTACTACCTGAAGCCGATGAACTGCCCGATGCACTGCCTGATCTTCCGGTCCCGAGGACGGTCCTATCGGGAGCTGCCGATGCGGCTGTTCGAGTTCGGCTCGGTTTACCGGTACGAGATGTCCGGGGTCGTACACGGCCTCACCCGGGTGCGCGGCATGACCCAGGACGACGCGCACATCTACTGCACGGTTGAGCAGATGCAGGACGAGTTGAAGTCCCTGTTGCGATTCGTGCTCGACCTGCTGTCCGACTACGGCTTGGACAACTTCTACCTCGAACTGTCCACTCGCGATCCGGAGAAGTCGATCGGGTCGGAGGTGGAGTGGGAGCGAGCCACCGCGGCGCTGGAACAGGCGGCGGCGGCCTCGGGTCTGGATCTGGTGCTCGATCCGGGTGGCGCGGCCTTCTATGCGCCGAAAATCTCGGTCCAGGCCCGCGACGCCATCGGTCGCACCTGGCAGATGTCGACCATCCAGGTCGACCTGATGCTGCCGGAGCGGTTCGGACTGGAGTACACCGCCACCGACGGCACCCGGCAGCGTCCGGTGATGATCCACCGAGCCCTGTTCGGGTCGGTCGAGCGGTTCGTCGGCGTGCTCACCGAGCACTACGCCGGCGCGTTCCCCCCGTGGCTGTCACCGGTCCAGGTGGTCGGCATCCCGGTCGCGGCGGAGTACAACGACTATCTGGGCGAGGTGGCGCGAAAGCTGTCCGCGGCCGGGGTTCGGGTCGAGGTGGACACCGGCGACGACCGGATGCAGAAGAAGATCCGGACCGCGCAGCAGTCGAAGGTGCCGTTCATGCTGATCGCCGGTGGCGAAGACGCCGCCGCCGGCGCGGTGTCGTTCCGATACCGCGACGGCCGCCAGGACAACGGCATCCCCGTCGACCGGGCTGTGCAAATCATCACCGACGCCATCGCCCGGCGTGTCCAGGTCTAGCGCGGCGTCGACCAGGACTATGGAAGTCGAGGATCCCGGCGAGCGCCCGGGGGTGCCCGATCCGTTCCAGCGGCTGTGGACCCCGCACCGGATGGTCTACATCGGCGGGCAGAGCAAGCCAGTGTCCCCGGCGGCCGCCGACTGCCCGTTCTGCATCATCCCGGGCCGCACCGACGCCGACGGGCTGGTCGTGCATCGCGGTGAGCTCAGTTACGTCGTGCTCAACCTCTACCCGTATTCGCCTGGTCACCTGCTGGTCTGCCCCTATCGTCACGTCGCCGACCTCACCGAGGTGACCGGTGCGGAGCTGGCCGAGATCGGTGCGTTCACCCAGCAGGCCATGCGGGTGCTGCGGACGGTCAGCCGCGCGGACGGATTCAACCTGGGGGTCAACCAAGGCGCGGTGGCGGGCGCCGGTATTGCCGCTCACCTGCACCAGCACGTGGTGCCGCGGTGGACCGGGGACGCGAACTTCCTGCCGGTGATCGGCCGAACCAAGGCGGTGCCGCAGCTGCTCGACCAGGCCTGGGAGCTGCTGTCCAGTGCCTGGCCCACGGCGCGCTGATGCTGGAGCGCTTCCGGGCCAGCGCGGCCCGGCTGCTGACCCCGCTGGCCCGGTTCCTCAACCGCCATCACGTCTCGCCCGACCTGGTCACCGCGGTCGGCACCGCGGGAGTGATGTTCGGTGCGCTGATCTGCTTTCCGGCCGGGTGGCTGTGGCAAGGAACGTTGGTGGTCACCTTCTTCGTGCTCGCCGACATGCTCGACGGCCAGATGGCCAAGCTCAACGGCACGGCCTCGGCCTGGGGGGCGTTCTTGGACTCCAGTCTGGATCGGCTCGGCGACGGCGCGGTTTTCGGCGGGCTGCTGCTCTACTTCGCGTACGGGCGGGGCGAGCCGGTGTGGGCGGCCGTCACGCTGGCGGCGTTGGTCTTCGGGCAGCTGACGTCCTACGTCCGGGCGCGGGCGGAGAGCCTCGGCTTCCAGGCGAACGGCGGACTGGCGGCGCGGGCCGACCGGCTGCTAATCGTCCTCGTCGGTTCGCTGCTCGCCGGCTTGGGCGTCCCCTACGTGCTGGAGGTGGCGATGACCTTCCTGGCCGTGGCCGGACTGGCGACGGTGGCCCAGCGCAGCTCCTCGGTCTACCGCCAAGCCAAGATGTCGCCCAGGGAGCTGGGGTAGCCGGTGACGCGTCGCGACCGGGCGGTGCGCGCCGTCTACCGGGTCGGCTGGTGGGGTGCGACTCACATTCCCGCCGCCGTGCTCCGCCCGCTGATCTGGACCGGGGCGGCGGTGGCCGCGCGCACGCACGGGCGCCCGCTGCGGGAACTGCGTCACAATCTCACCGTGGCCGCCGGGCGACCCGCTGACGACCGGCTGGTCGCGGCTGCGCTGCGCTCCTACCTGCGGACGCTCACCGAGGTGCTGTCCCTGCCTCGCTGGCGACCGGACCAGATCGTCGGACGAGTCCAGGTGCCCGACGCCGCGCGCCTACGCCGGCGCCAGGCGGAGTCCGGTGCGGTCGTGGTGCTACCGCACAGCGGAAACTGGGATCTGGCCGGCGCCTGGGCGTGCCTGTCCGGCTTCCCGGTCACCTCGGTGGTCGAGGTGCTGAACGGTGCCGCGTACGGCGACTTCCTGAGGTTCCGACGACGTCTCGGGATGGAGGTTGTCGGTCACACCGATCCGGCGGTGATGAGCACGTTGACGGCGGCGGTTCGGGGTGGCCGCACAGTCTGCCTGATCGGCGACCGGGATCTGTCGGGGACCGGCGTCGAGGTTCGCTGGGCTGGTCACCAGGTGCGGATGCCGGCGGGTCCGGCTCTGCTGGCCCGGCGTACGGGGGCGGCTTTGATTCCGGGAGTCTGCCGGTTCACCGCTGCCGGCATGGTGATCGACCTCGGACCCGAGGTCACCCACCAGAGCGGGTCGGACGGGCTGGCGGCGATGACCCAACAGGTCGCGGACTTCTTCGCCGCGCGCATCCGTGACCAGCCGCAGGACTGGCCCATGCTGCAGCCGTTCTTCGCCGCTCGGCGGGCGAGAAGCTCATGAGTGGATCCCTGCGGATCGGACTGGTCTGTCCCTACTCCCTTGATCGCCCTGGCGGGGTGCAGAACCACATCCTCGGCCTCGCCCGGACGTTGCGGGACTTGGGTCACCGGCCCTGTGTCCTGGCCCCTGGCGATGCCAGGCACCAGGTCGACGACCTCGACCTCACCTCGGCTGGCCCTACCGTTCCCGTTCCGTACAACGGGTCTGTGGCGCGCGTCAACTTCGGTCCGGTCACCGCTGCCCGGGTCCGTCAGTGGCTGGGGGAGAGGAGCTTCGACCTGGTCCACCTGCACGAGCCGATCACCCCTTCGATCTCCCTGCTGGCCTTGCGACACACCAAGGCGCCGGTGGTCGCGACCTTCCACACCGCGACCCCACGGTCCCGGACGATGCAGGTCGCCGGAGACGTCCTACGACCCCTGATCGAGAAGATCGAAGCGGGCATCGCGGTCTCGGAGCCGGCCCGGGAGGTAGTCGTGAGACATCTGGGTCGAGACGCGGTGGTGATTCCCAACGGTTTCGACCACGCCTGGTTCGCCGCTGCACCGAAGAGATCAGGGACGTGGCGGCGCGGCAGCCGGCCGCGGCTCACGTTCCTGGGTCGACTGGACGAGCCGCGCAAGGGCCTGCCCGTGCTGCTGGCGGCCTTGCCGGCCGTGCGGAGAGCGGCCGGGGAGGTCGAGGTGTGCCTGGCCGGGCACGGCGCGCCGTCCCTGGTGGCTGAGGCTGACCTGGCGGGCTGCCGGATCCTCGGCGGGCTGAACGAGCCGGAGAAGCGTGATCTGCTGACCGGGACCGACGTGTTCGTCGCCCCTCAGGTCGGCCGCGAGAGCTTCGGCATCGTGCTCTTGGAGGCGCTGGCGGCTGGCGCGGAGGTGGTCGCCTCCGACCTGCCGGCCTTCGTGGACCTGCTGAGCGGGCCGACGGCGGCGCACGGCAGCACGTTCCCCCGCGGCGACGCCGGCGCGCTGGCGTCTGCGGTCGGCGGGGTGTTGCGGGGAGAGATCCGGCATCAGCCGCTCGCGCGACAACACGTCACTCGTTACGACTGGTCCACCGTCGGCCCGGCGGTGGCTCACGTCTACGCCGCCGTGGTCGCCGGTGCCCGATTCCCTGAAAGGTCTCGCGACCCGGTGGGCCGGGTACGAGGCACCTGGTCCGCGCTGGACGAGGCACTGGTCGCTCGGGCCCGTCGAGTCCTCGCCATGGGCCCGCGGGCCGGCGGCGCGGCCACCGCCGACGACAACCGACGCCTTCAACGAGCCGCGACGGCGGCGCTCACCGCGGCCGCCGAGGGGCCGGCGGAACACCGGGAGCGAGCGGAGAGCGAACTCAGCCGGATGCTCGCGGTCGTCGGGCTGGACGGAGCAGACGGGTTGCGGGCCGAGCACGATCGCGCAACCCTGGCGCGCCGCCTGCACAACGACGCGGTGGCAGTGGCCGTCGGCAAGAGGCGTCCGGCCGGGTCGGCGAATCCGCCGCACGTCCGCGCCTTCGAGATGGCTGAGAGCTGAGAACTACCCTGTCTTCCATGCCAGAGACCGCGAGCTACGACGTGGATCGGGTCTGGACCGTGCCGAACGCGTTGAGCCTGCTGCGGCTGCTCGGCGTGCCGCTGGTGGTCTGGTTGATCCTCGGTCCGCAGGCCGACTGGCTGGCCGTGGTTGTCTTGGTGATCGCCGGACTCACTGACTGGCTGGACGGCTACCTGGCCCGGCGCTGGCATCAGCGTTCCCGGGTCGGTCAGCTGCTCGATCCGGTCGCCGACCGTCTCTACATCCTGGCCATCATCGGCAGTCTCGCGATCCGCGGGATCATCCCCTGGTGGATGGTCGTGGTGTTGGCCGCCCGAGATGTGATGATCGCGCTGCTGGTGCCGTTGCTCCACACTCGCGGCTACTCCTCGCTCCCGGTTCACTTCCTCGGCAAGGCGGCCACGTTCTGTCTGCTGTACGCCTTCCCCCTGGTGCTGCTGGGGAACGGCCCGGGGAC
>JAKDLH010000449.1 GCA_030452945.1 Microlunatus sp.
TCGTTTACCACCGCCGCCCCCACCCCCCATCCCCGGCATTCCCGACATTCCTGGCATTCCGGCCATCTTGCCGGTAGCCATGGCCGACATCATCTTGCGGGCCTCGAAGAACCTGTTCACCAGACCGTTGACCTGACTGACCTCGACCCCGGACCCCTTGGCGATCCGGGCACGACGCGACCCGTCGAGGATCTTGGGGTTGTCCCGCTCGGCCGGAGTCATCGAGTGAATGATCGCCTCGATCCGGTCGACGTCCTTCTCGTCGATGTTGGTGAGCTGGTCCTTCATCTCACCCATCCCCGGCAGCATGCCGAAAATCTTCGACAGTGGACCCATCTTGCGCACCATCTGCATCTGCTGCAGGAAGTCGGCGAGCCCGAACTCCCCGCCCTGTCCGGTCAGTTTGGCTGCGGCCTTGGCCGACTGGTCTGCGTCGAAGGTCTTCTCGGCCTGCTCGATCAAGGTGAGCATGTCACCCATGCCGAGGATCCGGCTGGCCATCCGGTCGGGATGGAAGACGTCGAAGTCCTTCAGGCCCTCGCCGTTGGACGCGAACATGATCGGCTTGCCGGTGACCCGAGCGATCGACAGGGCTGCGCCACCGCGGGCGTCTCCGTCCAGCTTGGTCAACACGACCCCGTCGAAGCCGACTCCCTCGGCGAACGCGTTGGCCGTGTTCACCGCGTCCTGGCCGATCATCGAGTCGACCACGAACAGCACCTCGTCGGGGTGCACCGCGTTGCGGATGTCGGCGGCCTGCTGCATCAGCTCGGCGTCAATGCCGAGCCGGCCGGCGGTATCGACGATGACCACGTCATAGAGCCGACGCTCGGCCTCGGCGATCGAACTCTGCGCGACCGCGATCGGGTCGCCGCTCGGCTGATCCTCCCGGTAGCCCTGCGTGGAGGCGTTGCCCGGTTCGGGCGCGTAGACGTGGACGCCGGCCCGCTGGCCCACAATTTGCAGCTGGTTGACCGCGTTCGGCCGCTGCAGGTCGGCGGCGACGAGCAGCGGCGAGTGCCCTTGGCCCTTGAGCCACAATGCCAACTTGCCGGCCAGCGTGGTCTTTCCGGCTCCTTGGAGACCGGCCAGCATGATCACCGTCGGCGGACGCTTGGCGAACCGGATGACCCGGGTCTCACCGCCGAGAATGCCGATCAGCTCGTCGTTGACGATCTTGATGATCTGTTGGGCAGGGTTCAAGGCCGCATGCAGCTCAGCCGTCCGGGCGCGCTCCTTGACCGCGGCCACGAAGTCCTTGACCACCGCCAAGTTGACGTCGGCCTCCAACAGCGCGCGACGGATCTCGCGAGCGGTGTCGTCGATGTCGGCCTCGGTGATACGTCCCTTGCCTCGAAGGCTCTTGAACGTCGCCGCGAGGCGGTCTTGCAGAGTGTCGAACACAACGAATCCTCAGGGTCTGCGGACGGGGTGCTGCTCGCGTCAGCCTACTCATCCCCGTCCGCTTGCGGAGATCGTCACATCGGCGATAGGTCTGCCCGAACGTCGCGGAGAACCGCGGCGACGGCGGCGATCGAGGCGTCGACGTCAGCCTCGGTGGTCCGCCAGTTCGAGACCGAGATCCGCAGCACAGCCTGGCCACGCCAGATCGACGGCGTCATCCAGGCGGTCCCCTCGACCAAGAGCCGCCGGGCCACCTCCCGGGTAAGATCGTCGGCTCCGAACGAGACGCACACCTGGGTGAAGACGACGTCGTTGAGCACCTCGACCCCCTCCAGACGGGTGAGTCCGTCGACGAAACGACGGGCCCGCTCGACCAGTGTCTCGACCAGATCGGCCACCCCGGTCCGGCCCAGCGAGCGGAGCGCGGCCCACACCGTGAAGCCGCGGGCCCGACGGGAGAGCTCGGGTACGGTCGCGAACGGGTCGGGCCGATCGTCCTGAATCAGATAGGCGGCGTGGACACCCAT